>PEZZ01000038.1:6895-32038 GCA_002773845.1 Candidatus Buchananbacteria bacterium CG10_big_fil_rev_8_21_14_0_10_42_9 | reverse complement strand
CTGTGGTATACCCGAATAAATTGGAATTGACAATTTTTAAATAATATGATAGACTCTCAAACACTTAATTAACTAAGACGGTGTCTCGGATTGGCGATATTACCAACCTTGGATACACGTTAAGGACAAACACATGCTGACAAAAGATCAGAAAGAAAAGATCATTAAAAAATACCGAACCCATACAACAGACACGGGTTCACCGCAAGTCCAAATTGCAATTTTAACAGCTGAAATCGACTATTTGACTAAGCATTTAAAGCAGCATAAAAAAGACTTTTCTTCTCGCCGGGGTTTAATTCGCAAGGTCGGGGAACGGCGTAGTTTGCTTAACTACTTGTTCCGCGAAGATGAAACGGCATGGGAAGACATTGTCAAAAAATTAAAGATTAAAATTGCCCGTCCACAAACCGAAGAATTATCAGAAATCGGCAAGGAACGCGACGCGGCCGCTGCTTTAGAAGAAAAGACAAGCAAAGAGGAAAAAGAGACTGCGGACGAATAAAATCCTGCGCACCAGGATTTTTTTATTAAATCAAAGATATGGTTAAGCACAAAGAACAGCGAGTGGGCGTCTTTTTAGACGCGGCTAACATGTACCACTCAGCCAAAAATTTATATAAACGACGCGTTAATTTTAAAGAAGTGTTAAAAAGCGCGGTGGCCGGCCGAAAATTAATCCGCGCCATTGCCTACGTCATTAAATCTGAATCCCAAGAAGAACGCAGCTTTTTTGAAGCCTTAGACAAACAAGGCTTTGAAGTCAAAAGCAAAGACCTGCAAGTCTTTATCGGCGGCTCAAAAAAGGCTGATTGGGATGTCGGCATTGCCGTTGACACAATTAAATTAGCTGACCGGTTAGATTCTATTATTTTAATCTCCGGTGATGGTGACTATGTGCCCTTGGTAAAATATTTACAAGAAAACAAAGGCTGCCAAGTTGAAGTTATCGCTTTTGGTAAAACGTCATCCAGTAAATTAATTGAAGCGGCTGACGACTACACCGATTTAGGCGGTAACACTTCCAAATACTTGATTCATTCAGGTACGGCGCGACGTCGTTAATTGATAATTAAATAATTAATATTAAAGTGGTTGGCAGACCATCTGAGCTTTTTGCTTGCGCGCAAATTAAGAGTTCAGGCGCCTGTCAATCACCTAAGAAAGGAACTTTTGTATGGAAGTTAAAAAATATGAAACCTCTATTAACGAGGTGCCATTAGTTTTAGAATTTGGGGTGATGGCAAAACAAGCCACCGCCTCTTGTACCGTGCGCTACGGCGACACTATGGTGCTAGCTACTGTGGTAATATCTGAAACCGCGCGGGAAGGCATTGATTTTTTCCCGTTATCCGTTGAATACGAAGAGCGCCTGTATGCGGCCGGAAAAATCAAAGGTTCGCGCTGGATTAAGCGCGAAGGCAAACCCACCGATGAAGCCGTATTGTCAGCCCGTTTAGTTGACCGTGCCATCCGCCCACTTTTCCCTGACTACATTAAAAACGAAGTCCAAGTAATTTTTACGGTGCTCTCTTACGACGGTGAAAATGATCCGGACATTGCCGCCATGATCGGCGCTTCTGCGATTTTATCAGCTTCCCCCATTCCTTGGGATGGCCCAATTGCCGGTACTCGCATTGGAATTTTAGATGAACAACTCATCATTAACCCAAAAACAACACAAATTGATGATTCTACGCTTGATGTTTACGTCGCTTCTAAAGCTGAACGAGTCATTATGTTAGAAGCTGGCGCTAAAGAAATTCCGGAAGAAAAAGTGGCTGAAGCAATTGAGTTAGCAATAAAAACTAATCAGCCCTTAGTAAAATTAATTAATAAAATTCAGTCGGAAATTGGAGAAACTAAGCTTGAGGCCAGCCGATTTTCACCAGCGGAAACGGGCGAGGCCAAAGTTAATTTAAATAAATTAGTCGATGGCTGGATTAAGTCAGAAGCTAAAAAAGTACTGTACTCATCAACCACGAAACAAGGCGGTCCAGGCAATAAAGAACTAATTGCCATTCTGAAAGACAAATTAGCTGAATATCTAGTGGCTCAAGAAATTGATCCGGCTGAAGTTAAAAATATTACTAGTCAACTTAAGTGGATGTTGGGCGGTTTGGCTTCAGAAATGATCTTAAAAGAAGGCAAACGAGTTGACGGGCGGGCGTTAGACGAAATTCGCCCGTTGGGAGCACAAGTTGCATTGCTGCCGCGCACGCATGGATCCGGTTTGTTTAACCGCGGCGAAACCCAAGTGCTGTCAATTGTCACGCTTGGTTCACCAGGCGATAAACAACAATTAGACGGCATGGAAGAATCCGGCTCAAAACGCTACATGCACCATTATAACTTCCCGCCCTTTTCGGTTGGCGAAGCCAAACCCATGCGCTTCACTTCTCGCCGTGAGATTGGACACGGTGCTTTAGCCGAACGCGCTTTGGAAGCTGTCCTGCCGCCTGAGTCTGAATTTCCTTACACTATTAGAGTGGTGTCTGAAACTTTAGGCTCTAACGGCTCTTCTTCAATGGCTTCAACTTGCGGCTCGACCTTGGCCCTAATGGACGCGGGTGTGCCGATTACTAAGCCGGTGGCTGGTATTGCAATGGGCATTGCGACCGACGATCAAGATAATTACAAAATTCTTACTGACTTACAAGATGTTGAAGACGGCGACGGTGGTATGGATTTTAAGATTACCGGCACCGCTGACGGCGTTACCGCTATTCAACTAGACTTAAAAAACAAAGGCTTAACCATGGCCATGATTAACGAAACTTTTGTCCAAGCCAAAAAAGCCCGGATGGAAATTTTGGATGTTATGCAAAAAGCCATTCCTGAAGTACGGCAATCGCTCTCTATTTACGCTCCGCGAATTGAAACTATTCATATTGACCAAGATCAAATCCGCGATGTTATTGGCCCGGGCGGAAAAGTCATAAATGAAATTATTGACGCAACCGGCGTGGATATTAATATTGAGCAAGACGGCACGGTCACGGTCACTTCGGTTGACCCAGACGGCATGCAAAAAGCATTGGATTGGATTAGGGCAATTACTCGCAAAGTGGAAGTTGGTGACGTTTTCGACGATGGGAAAGTAACTAGGTTAATGGATTTTGGAGCATTTGTAGAAGTGCTTCCGGGCAAAGAAGGCTTAGTCCATGTGTCAGAAATGGCGTGGCACCATGTTGACACGCCCGGCAGCGTGCTCAAGGTGGGAGATACGGTTAAAGTCCAATGCATCAAAATTGATGAACAAGGAAGAATTAATCTATCCATGAAAGCCTTACTGCCAAAACCTGAAGGCTACAAAGAAACTGATCGCCCCAACCGAGACAGAAAAGATAAGCGCTTTAATAATCGCTCTCATAAGCGACCATTTAAACGCTAATAACGCGCATGGGCCCATGCACGACCCCTTGCTAAAACCCACGCTTCTCACGCCCCAAAAAATAACGAGCCTTGTTATACTAATCGCTATCGGTATCGGGCTCGTTTTGGTTTGGCCAATTATTCAAAAACGCTTTGGGCCAACGGACTTATCAAAATACTTACCGGCTAATAGCATCGTATTTATTAATCTAAAAGAATCTAGCTTTAATCCGGCAGCGACTAAAGAAGCCTTTAATTTCCCGGCTTTACAAACAAGCCTTAGCCGCTGGTTTGCCATAAGTCCAGAGCTCGTAGAAACTATCTGGGACTCAATCAATGACCAAGCCGCACTAGCCTGGATACGGCAAAATAATGATATTGCACCAATCATAATTTTAAGCACAAAAAATCATCAGCTTGCCGCCGCGGCTCAAAGTGAAAATTTAAACGCGATAACTCTTGATAAAAATATTTTAGCCCTATCTCCAAACGCATCAGTGCTTAAGCCACTAATGCAAATTACGCCCGAAGCATCATTAGCCAATGCCATACCTAATCGCTATCTTAACCCATTTGTACTTATCTATATTAACACCGATCAGCCGCTAGCCGGGCAACCATTTGAGTCAATTTCCTTTATCAATTATTTGGCCAACCTTTACGAAGTAAAGTCTCTCACTTTTTATCTTAATCGCGGTGACAACCGGTTTGAATACACTGCCTTTATGCAATCCGGTAAATCAGATTTGGATTTTATCAGCGCTGCGCCCTTAGCTTTGTTTGAACAGCTACCCAACAACATTTTTGTCGCCTTAAACGACATTAACCTAGCCAGTCTATTTCAAAACTTAGGGCGGCAAAATCCAGCCATTGCCAAAGCCTATGAACAAATCATCAACCGCTGGCAGCAAAAATACGCTTTTAATTTTTCGGCTGATGTAATCCCGTTAATTAATCAAAAGTCAGACTTGATTATGGCTAAACCGCATACCACAAGCTCCCTGGCCTTTGTTTATAAAACAAAATTATCCAAAAGCCAAGAGCAAAATTTAAACGCGATCATTCGCCATATTATCGCCCGCGAGTTTCCTGAAGTTAAAAGCCGAGTTTTACCAGACGGTACTGAAGTTGATGAGCTAATTTTTAATCCCGACCGGTTTAGCTTCACGGCTAATACTTTAAACGGTGTCACTTTATATAGCCTGCCGGTGCCAGAAGCCAACCTTACGATTAATCATGCCCGGGTTAACAATGAAACTTTGATTTCTAACAGCCAAGAACTTTTAAAACAACAAATCTACGCACCGCCAAATGAAAATCTTTATTGCCCAAGCGAACAATCATCATTTTTAGTGTTCTTGCCTGCCCCTAAGTTACTAAACTACTTTGACGCTAAAACCATATCTATATACTTTGACCAAGGACCTTTTATTACCGGCTGCTTTCACAAAAATTAATTAGATGTGGATAAGTTGTTAAAACATTGTGCGAGCGATAAAGTGCCTGCTTCAAGCTATGCAAGTTAAAAAATTTCGCTAAATTAACATTAATTCCTAAAGTAAATAGCGGCATGATTGACTTTCACAATTTTTACTGGTATAATAAAAGAAGCACTTTAGAATCGGTTTTGGGGCTTTGGGATAAATTCCTTAAATTTAGCCTAAAGCTCCGTACCTATCAGTTTTTGTTTAGCTTTTGAAGTTCGCCAAAAGCGCATAAAATAAAAACCAAAAATACCACTAGGTGTGGCCATAAAGAGTCCATCACCGTCTGATGGGTGCCGGTAGCTAGAGCGAATACTAGCATCTATGGTCATTTTCTGAGTTTAGGTATATCATGTGTCCTTTCACGGGTGTCCCTTTCAGAAGTTGATCAACCAGAGGGGCACAGCCACTAATTTATTATCTTTGGGGCTTAGTAGCCCCTCTTTTGTTTTTTATTTTTCTGAAAATCAAAGGGATTGACCTGCTTTTCTGTTTTAGCTATACTATTTTAGTCAAAATAAACCTATGGATTCAAAAACATTAGAACAAATTAAGGGCAGCTTAGAGGCTGAAAAAACCAGGCTCGAAGAAATGTTGAAAGGCTTTACCACCAAAGACGAGAATATCAAAGGTAATTACAACGCCAACTGGAACGAGTACGGTGATAAGGAAGACGAAAACGCCGCCGAAGTGGCCGACTATTCAGATGCTTTATCATTGGAGCAAAATTTAGAAAAAACTTTAGCTGACGTCAAAAAGGCACTGGATAAAATTGATAAAGGAGAATACGGGGTCTGTCATTTTTGCGGTCAACAAATTGACGAACGGAGATTAAAAGCTAGACCAACTTCTTCGTCTTGTGTTAACTGTAAAAAGCAATTCAAAGGTGAAAAATGAAAATTTCTAAAGCTTACCATGCCGGTTTGGTTCTTACTTTGCTCGCCGGGGTGATTGACAGGGCTTTTAAAAATTACTTTTTACAAAATCCCGGGGCACATTGGGATTTTTTTAGTTTCATTACTTTTCAAAAAACTACTAACCAAGGCATTGCGTTTAGCTTGCCCCTGCCGAGCGGCATTACTGTGGCTTTAGTTATTATTATTATACTAATATTGGTCAGTTGGCTAATTCAAAATTTTAAACAAGGTGTAAATCGTCATCTAATTTTAATTTCTATGGTTGTGGTAGGTGCAATTTCTAATCTCATCGACCGAATTCAATATGGCCATGTTATCGATTACATCTTTATTTCCTACTTTACCATTTTTAACTTAGCCGATATCATGATTACATTTGGCATTGGCATAATTTTGTTACAATTATTTAAAACCAAAAAATTATGAAGCTTTTAAAACCTGGACAACTGCCAATCTTAATTTTCAACGTTATCATGTTGGGTTTTTTTGCCGTGCTTTACGGCTCCCGCGGCAACTATGAATTTCTAATGTACATCGGGGTTATCATAATAATTTTATTTGTTATTTTAGCGGCTAACAAAAAAATAGCTTTCCCCAACGCCGTACTTTGGGCTTTAACGGCCTGGGGTTTGATGCACATGTCTGGCGGCGCTTTTTATCCAGGCGGCACCTTACTTTACAAAATAATTTTAATCCCAATTTCAGAAGAATACGGCATTTTTCGGTTTGATCAATTTGTTCATGTTGTCGGTTTTGGAGCCGCCACGTTAGCTATGTACTATTTATTAAAACCACTGCTACGATCAAACTTAACCAAATGGACCGCTTTATCAATTGTAGTGGTGATGGCCGGGCTCGGGGTCGGAGCATTGAATGAAATCATAGAATTCATCGCGGTGGTAATTGTGCCAGAAACCGGCGTTGGAGGATACAACAACACTTCATTAGATTTAGTGGCAGATTTAATTGGGGCGCTAATTGCCATAGCATACATTCAAATAGTTGAAAAAAAGCGCAAAATAGTATAAGATGACCCTGTTATCCTGAGTGTTGCGAAGGATCTCAAAAGACGGCGCAAAAAAGCGCTGTTTTATTATTGTTATAAATATGAGTTTCAAAATCTATTCTGTGGCTTTGCTGGGATTGGAAGGCAAATTGGTAGAAGTTGAAGTTGATACTTCAGCCGCTCTTCCCGGCACAAGCATCGTCGGCTTGCCTGACAAAGCGGTCGACGAATCAAAGGAGCGGGTGCGTTTAGCCATAAAAAATTCAGACCTGCCAATTCCCCGTACAAAAATCACGGTTAACTTGGCACCGGCCGATTTAAAAAAACAAGGCACCTACTATGATTTGCCAATTGCCCTTGGCACGGTCATGGCTTCACGACAACTTAAGATAAATAAAGATCTGTCACAATCTTTATTTATCGGTGAACTCGCTTTGGACGGAAAAGTACGGCCCGTAAATGGAATGCTCTCAATCGCTGTGTTTGCAAAAAAGCATGGCTTTACCGAAATCTTTGTCCCGGCTAAAAACGCGGCTGAAGCAACCTTAATAAAGGGCTTAAACATATACCCCATAAAAAACTTAAAGGCATTAGTGCAACACTTGTTAGATAATGAACCAATTCAAGCGGCGCCAAAAATTAAACCAGATAATGTTACGCGCGCAGAAAGTGGAGAGGATATGGCGTACATCAAAGGTCAATTTCACGTTAAACGCGCCCTAGAAATAGCCGCCGCTGGCAATCACAATATTTTAATGGTTGGTCCTCCAGGCACTGGCAAAACTATGCTCGCCAAAGCGTTTGCGTCAATTTTGCCCCCAATGAATCTAAACGAACAATTAGCGGTAACTAGAATTTATAGTTTAATTGGCGAACTGCCCAAAGATTCTCCTTTAATTTCTAAACGACCGTTTCGCAACCCGCACCATACCGCCTCCGGACCGTCGTTAATCGGCGGCGGCACCTGGCCTAAACCTGGAGATATTTCTTTGGCGCATCGAGGGGTTTTATTTTTAGACGAACTGCCTGAATTTCCCAGATCAATTTTGGAAAATTTACGCCAGCCGCTAGAAGAGGGTACTGTCACGGTGTCGCGCATAGCTGGATCAATTATTTTTCCGGCTAAGTTTATTTTACTCGCCGCCATGAATCCATGCCCATGCGGTTTTGTTAATGATCCGACCCAACACTGTGTCTGCTCAGCTAATCAAATTTTGAAGTACCAAAAAAGAATTTCTGGGCCTCTGCTTGATAGAATTGATTTACATGTCACGGTTCCAAAAATTTCATTTTCAGAAATTACAACATCCAAGGTTGCGGAAAGTTCAGCTGAGATTAAAAAACGCGTCGTTAGGGCACGAGAGTTGCAGGGCCAAAGATTTGAAAAATTGCCGATTTTAACAAACTCTGAAATTCCCAGCCGCCAAATGGAAATTTTCTGCTATTTAGATGAAGCCTGTCAAAATCTGATGAAACAAGCAGTGACTAAGTTTCATCTGTCGGTTCGAGCCTACTTTCGGGTAGTAAAACTTGCCCGCACTATCGCCGATTTATCTTATGAGCTAAAAATTAAACCAGAGCATATCGCTGAGGCGCTTCAATACCGTCCTAAAGTTGAATAGGCAGGCTTGACCACGGCTAAATTTTTGTTTATGCTGGTATCCATCGTATGCCAGACATTGAAAAAATTCCTAACCCGCCGACAAAAAGAGTGTTTGATATCATTACTAGCTTGTTTATTTTGTTATTATTGTCACCTTTAATTGTAGTAATACTTCTAGCCATGGCGCTTGAAGCTTTAGTTTCTAATCAAGCCAGGCGGGCTTTTTTATACAAAGAAACCAGAATTTCACAAGGCCGACTTTTTACATTTTATAAATTTAATATCTTCACTAAACAAGGTTTGAGTCAACACCAAGTTAATGGGATTATACACACAAAAAATTTGGAAAAAAATAAATCCAACTTAACTTTTGTCGGCAAAATTTTAAAGCAAATTTATTTTGACGAATTGCCGCAAATTATAAATGTCTTAAAGGGTGATATGAGCTTAGTTGGCCCAAGGCCAACTAACCAAGAAAACTCGGAACGCCTATTTAAAGAAGGTCAGCACGCCAAATATATTTTAAAAGCCGGCATCACCGGATTTTTCCAATCGCACAAAGGCCTAGAAGTTCACGGTGACCAAAACGAATTAGATATGGAATACGCTGAATTTATTAAAAATAATCCCGGCTGGAAAATTATTTTATACGACATTAAAATTTTACTTATTTCAGTTAAAACCGTGCTGCGGGCGGAAGGAATTTAATATGAAACAAGCGGTTATTTTTGATATGAATGGAGTTCTTATAGACAGTGAGTCGTTTTGGCATGAAGTAACTTATGATGTCTATAAAAAATTTAGCGTGCCGGTTGAAAACGAAGATATGCACGACACCATCGGTTTTAAGTTAGAAGAAGCAATTCAATATTGGCACAATAAATATCAGTGGGAAAATTTTGACGTCCAAAAAACAAAAGAAAAAATGACTAATCGCATGATTGAACTTGTGAAAGCGGACGGAACTGCCTGCAATGGTGTCTATTCCGCAATTGAATTATTACTCAAAAACAACTTCACCCTTGGCGTTGCCTCCGGGTCATCGGCAACACTCGTTGATGCGGTTTTGCAAAAGCTCAATATTAAACAATACATTGCCGTTGCCTATTCTGCCGACACTGAACCATACGGCAAACCTCACCCCGGCACCTATTTAAGCGCCGCCAAAAAACTTCAATGCTCGCCAAAAGATTGCATTGCAGTTGAAGATTCACCCAACGGTGCCTTATCGGCCAATCGAGCCGGCATGAAATGTATTTTAGTACCTGATCAAATAGCAATCACCGATAAACGATTTGAAAACATCACCCCTGATCTCATACTTAACTCGTTAAGCGAGCTAACATGCAATCACTTAAAAAATTTATAGTTTATTGGACGATAATTGTTTGCGGGTCTGCCCAGCCTGACAATTCAGCTTTTGTTTGCACATAGCCTTTGACATTAACATCACTGCCTATATGCAAACCAAAATGCAAATGTTTGCGCTCGCCGTCGGTTTCTGCTGTACCTCCTTTACCCAAAATTCCAATTTGTTGGCCTTGCTTAACTTGCGTGCCATTCGCGACAAGTGATTGTGGGGCTAGGTGGCCGTAAATTGCAACATACTCTTGCCCATTTATAGTATGGCTAATTGCAATCATCCCCCCATACCCGCCCACATAACCTGAACGCATCACCTGGCCATCAGCCACAGCAAAAACGGCTACGTCCTCAGCCACGTCGCCATACTCTACATCCACGGCCGTATGAAAACCTCTAAATCGTTCTGTCTTAACTGGTGAGTTTTCTGGCGTGACGTAAATGCCAAACGGTTTTTTAGTAATCCGCTCACTAAATTCATTGATTGGAGCAATGATCGATGAATTTTGCTCGTCAAAAAATTCAACGCTGCCTAAAATTTTATCAATCATCACTTGATCTAGTTTCGGGCGTTGACCAAATACATAAAAAATCGTTGGGTTGCTGTCGGTTGAACGAATATCAGTAACGTTATGCCTTTCATTGCGCCACTTCGGTTGATGCGGGAAATTTACCACGCCCGGTTTTTTCTCAATATCGTACACAACCGCCGGCCGGCCGTTAATTTCTGTTTCAGTACGCTCAAAAATGGTAACCGTTGAAAGGGTCAAAAATTGACTAGCGCGAAAATAACGTAAAAATATTTTGAGATTTATCTAAGTTATTTTCTCCTGGTGCCTGTGGGTCATAGAAATTAATTGCTTCTATGGCCGGCACGGATTCTACTGCCCAATTTTTAGGAATACTTAAACTCAAGCTAAAAGCCGATGCCGCTTGTGGAATTGAATTAGAATTAACCTTTTGCCAATCAGGCTCAATTTTTTGAACCGGGTCAACATTTTTTGTTGATATATCAATTGATTGATTTGTTGGCGATTCGTTGACCGGGGACGTATTGCTTGAAAAGATTAAACTGCATCCGGACAAAACTACTAAAAAGCTCAATAAAATAAATTGCGGTTTAGACATAAAGATAACCTTACGGTAAAATAAATATATGAAAAAATCAACTCAGAAAAGTAGCGGTAAACACGTTTTGGTACTAGATGTTGGCACAACCGGCATTAAAGCCATTGTTTTTGACAACGATTTAAACGAAATTGCAATCGCTAGTAATCCATTGCCTAAAAGAGAGTTTAAATCACATTGGGTTGAACAAAATCCGCCGGACTTATTGCGCATATCACAAAACACATTAAGGCAAGCGGTCAAAAAAAGCCAACTTCAACCAAATGAATTCGGCGGCTTCGGCTTAACCAACCAACGTGAAACTACTATTTTGTGGGACACCGTCACAAGGAAAGCCGTTTACCCAGCCATTGTGTGGGAAGATAAACGCACGGCTAAACATTGTGCCAGTTTAAAAAAGTACCAACAAACAATTTTACACAAAACCGGGCTAGTAATTGACCCATATTTTTCGGCCACTAAAATTAGTTGGATTTTAGAAAATATTCCGGCGGCCAAAAAATTACTAGCCCAAAAACGCTTAGGCTTTGGCACGGTTGACTCTTGGATTTTATGGAACTTTACGCAAGAACAAAATCATGTGACTGACTACACAAACGCGTGCCGCACCCTTTTGTTTAACATAAGGACATTAAAATGGGACAAATCTCTGCTTGATATTTTTGAAGTACCTAAAACCATTTTACCCAAAATTAAACCATCTAAATCAAATTTCGGCACTTTAAAAAAATCAATTCTAGGCTTTAGTTTGCCTGTTAAAGCCGTCATTGGAGATCAACAATCAAGTGCCTACGCCACTGGCGTTAAACGAGGCCTAACTAAAATTACTTATGGTACGGGAACTTTTATCAACCAAAGCATTGGCCGTACGTTTCAGCTTCACCAACCTTTTTTTACAACGCTTTTGCCAAGCGGTAAAAAACCGCTTTACGCGGTTGAGGGAAAAATTGAATCATCAGCATCCAAAGTCAGCAAAGCTTTAAACCGGCCAATTCAATTAAATAAAATAATTACTGAAATCGCCACAGACGTAAATTTTTTTGTTCAAAATTTACCGCTTAAACCTAAACAAATTATTGTTGATGGCGGTATTACCCAATACCCAGACTTAATAAAAATTCAATCACGTATTTCAAAAATTCCAGTGGTTAGGCAAATCACCCATAATGGCACTGCCCTTGGCGTTGCTAAATTAATTTTAGACAATTAATCTACCCAAGAAAGCGGGTTGGGTAAGGCGCTAGGCTAAAACCCACAAAGGACTTATAGTTTATTTTCTCGTTCACTACCCCGCCCCTAATCCTCGCCGCCTCTTTAGGGGAACTTACTAACTTTTTCATTCCAGCTGTCCAGTTGTCAATGCTGGCAATTTTTCGTACAATTAAACTATGGCCTTACCGCTTTTTATGCATCTGTCTGATGCTGACAAAGAAAAAGCAATCCAAAGTCTAATTGCCAATAGCTCACCGCGGCAGGACTTTTTTTTAATGATGTCACTGTCGATTGTAATGGCAACTTTTGGACTGTTAATTAATAGTGGGGCCATAATTATTGGCAGTATGCTAATTGCCCCGCTACTATATCCACTACTAAGTTTGTCGCTCGGCATAGTTATTACCGATCCAAAATTAATTTTAAGATCTATTTATACCATCATTAAAGCCTCAGCCATAGCAGTAGTTATTGCCGCTATTGTAACTTTGTTGTTTACCCCTAACTACAAACCAACGGTTGAAATTATCGCCCGCACCCATCCGACATTGGAATATCTGCTTATCGCGATTGTGGCTGGTCTCGCGGCTTCATTTTCACTCATTAAGCCGGAGTTGAATGAAAGATTTGCCGGTGTGGCCATATCAGTAGCGTTAATTCCGCCGCTGGCCGTCAATGGCATTGGTATAGCTTGGGTTAATTGGGAAGTTTTACGTCAATCATTATTATTGTACATCATCAATGTTATTGGCGTAGTGTTTTCAAGTCTAGTCGTATTTTCATTAATGAATTTACATCGCCAAAGAAAAGTGACCCAAAAAGCCGTCAAAAAAGAAGAGCAAATTATTAAAAAAGAACAAGAGTCAATTGATGAAACGACGTAATTTTAGCATTATTGTAATTGCGTTTATCCTCCTCGTCGCCGGAGGTTATTATTTTATTACTTTGCCAAACCAGCCGGCTCCGACTGGACAATTAAAAATTGCGACAACTATTTTCCCGATTTTTGATATAGCCCAACAAATCGGGGGGGATGACCTGGAAGTAATTTTAATTTTACCGCCCGGAGCTTCGCCGCACACATACGAACCCACGCCAAGTCAAATACGGGCACTGCAAAACACAAAGATTTTCTTTAAGGTAGGGTTGGGCTTAGACGATTGGGCTGATAGTATCGCCCGCAGTGTCGACACCGCCAAAATTGTCGCTTTAGATAAAAATATTGATGTTAAAGCTGGTTTAGAGCATGAAGACGAAGAAGATGAAAATAATCAAGATCATAAAGGCCAAGATCCTCATTACTGGCTTGATGCCCGTAACGCAATAATTATGGCTCAAACTATCACTCAAGAATTAAGTGCTCTTGACCCAAGCCAAGCTAACACTTATCAAACAAACTTAGCTATCTTAACCGAAAAACTAAACAACACGCACAAACAAGTCAAAAATCAATTATCAGAACTTAAGAGAAATAAACTTTTAGTCTTTCACGACTCGTGGAATTATTTTGCCCAAGCCTACGGCCTTGAAATTATCGCCGCGGTTGAGCCATCACCTGGACGAGAACCAACTCCACAGTATTTGCAAAACTTAACTCAACAAATAAACCAATATAACATATCGGTAGTTTTTTCTGAGCCGCAACTGCCAATTGATACTATTAAGCCGTTTTTAGATGATCTCAATTTATCGTACTCTGTGCTTGATCCAATCGGTGGTGTACCGGGCAGAGATTCGTATATTGAACTTTTAAACTATAACGCGAATACTATCAAAGCTGCTCTTAAGTATTTATAAATTTTAACCGCACCGTCGGCACTTGGCCTTGGGTGAGGTTGGGTTTGAACATGCGGGATAGTGGTTACGCAGCCGCTTCGTAAAGCTCTGCGCTCGGAGCAGCCCGAACGGCATCAAGCACAAAGCTCATCGTGAAGTGAAGCCGCCCCTCCGGGTCGACCACCGTGGCGCCCGTTGTCTCGATACTACCTACGGTGCCATTCCATTTCACCCGCGCATCGGTCATCAGCGACTTGACCGTCGCCGACTTGATGGCCAGCCCCTGCTCACGGCAGTACTGGTCGACCTGCTCGAGTGAAACCGGGTCCCACCCGCCGTTGGACTGGGCAAGTCCGACCAAGGCCGCAGCCGCCTCATTGGCCATGGGGTCATGACCTAGCAACAGATAACCTCTGGAAGTGTCGATGTGGCGCGGTTGCACCACACACTTCCTTGGCTCAGTAATTACCACCTTTGCACTCCTCATAATTTGGCCTCCTAACAGTTGTGGCTATTGGGTGCTTAGACACTTTTACAAAAAATGTTAACTTAGTCAACTAATTATCCCAAAAGGTAAGGACAGGCTTCAAGCCTGTCCTTACTGTATTTTTGTTTTAATTCCCGCTTTAATGCGAAAATTTATATCGTTAGTCCCACTCCAGGGAGCCACCAGTTTGGTATTCAATCACGCGCGTCTCAAAGAAATTCTTTTCTTTAGAAATATCAATCGCTTCACTCATCCAAGGAAACGGATTTTCATTATTATATTGGGGCGCTAAGCCAATGCGTTGTAAACGGCGATCAGCTATAAATTGAATGTACTTTCTAAAACTTTCCGCGTTCATGCCAAAAATACCTTTTGGAAAAACACTTGAGGCAAACTCACATTCTAGTTCCACGCCTTGCTTTATTAAGTCAATCGCGTGCGCTTGAAATTCCGGCGTCCACAATTCCGGCTGCTCTTCTTTAATGGCATTGATAATGTTAATGCCGAAATTCAAGTGCTGTGATTCGTCGCGCATAATATATTGAATTTGTTCGGCACAGCCAACCAGCTTACCTTGCCGTTGAAAACCAAACATAACGGCAAACGAACTGTAAAAGAAAATGCCTTCCATAATCAACGCAAACACCACCATGTTTTCCAAAAACTTCTGGTCATTCTCAAAGGTTCCGGTTTTAAAATTCGGATTAAAAATACCCTCATTAAAACTTAAAACAAATTCATCTTTGTTATAAATTGAATCAATTTCGCGATACATGTTAAAAATCCGGCTTTCATCTAGCGCTAATGATTCAACCATGTATTGGTACGCGTGCGTGTGAATAGCTTCCTCGTAACCTTGGCGCAATAAATACATGCGGCACTCGGGCGAGGTAATATGTTTGTAGGTTGCTAACACAACATTATTTGCCGCTAACGAATCAGCAGTCGCAAAAAATCCAAGCACAACTTCCAAAGCTTCACGCTCGTCGTCAGATAAAACCGAATTAGAACGCCACTGCTCCACATCTTTTTGCATATTAATTTCAGTTGGCAACCAATGATTAGCATTGCCGGCGTTATAAGCGTCCCAAGCCCAGGTATGTTTCATCGGGAATAGTTGAATTACATCGGCGTCGGCACCGTTAATGACGCGGCGTTTATTGATATCAACTTTTTCAGACGTTCTTTTAATTGGCATTTCTGTTGTTACAAGTTAATTGTTAACTGTTATTAGTTACTACTGGCAAGCTTCGCAATCCGGATCTTCAATTTTACAAAGCTTTGGCTCGGCTTTAGGCTGGCTAGATGAAGAGGTTGGCGCATCGGGGCTGCTTGCTGCCGAAGAGTTAATTTCAACCGGCGATGGATTAGATGCCGGTAATGGATCTGGCGCAACTGCCGCACTTGAGGCAACCGAACCTTGAACTTGATTGTCTGCGCTAATCGCTTGCGCCGTTACCGGTTGCGCCACTTTCTTCTCCGCTTTTTTACGCAAATGGGTAACACCGACTTCGGCCTTAGACGTTGATTTCTCTACCTGCGAAGCCGCTAGGGTGCGCAAATAGTAAGTTGTCTTTAAGCCCCGCCGCCAAGCTTCAATATATATCTCTGAAATTTCTCGGCCTGAAGTTGTGCGCGTGAACAAATTCACTGACTGGCTTTGGTCAATCCACTTAGCTCGATGAGCAGCGTGTTGGATAATCCAATGTGAATTGATTTGAAAAACTTCTTTATACTTATCTTTCAATTCTTGCGGAATACCGGGGATGTCTTCTAAGTTGCCGTCATTATATTTTAACTGCTCCAACATGTCATCATTCCATAAATTCAACTTTTTCAAATCATTAATCAAGTATTCATTAACAACCGTAAACTCCCCGCTTTGGTTGGATTTAACGTAAATATTTTTATAAATCGGTTCAATCGTGGGGAAACATCCGGAAATATTGGCAATTGTCGCCGTTGGGGCAATTGCCATAGTGTTAGAATTTCGCATGCCATGTTCTTTAACGTGTTTGCGCACTGGTTGCCAATCTAACTTGCCGTCAAGTGAAATACCAGTCGCTTCACCGCGTTCGGTCTCTAGCAACGCTAAGCTATCAATCGGGAAAATGCCTCTATCCCATTTTGATCCTTTAAAAGTACTGTAAGCGCCTTTTTCTTTGGCCAACTTAGACGAAGACAAAATCGCGTAGTAGGAAATAAATTCTTGGGTTTCGTCAGAGAATCGAACCGCTTCATCACTATCAAAATTAATGCCCATAATATAAAAAGCATTTTGCAAACCCATTATGCCAAGCCCAACTGGGCGGTGGCGCATGTTAGCATTACGTGCTTCTTTGGTTGGATAGTAATTTAAGTCCACCACATTATCCAACATGCGCATGGCTATAGTTACGGTTTCTTCCACTTTGTCTTTATCCAAGCCTCTATCAGTAACATGTCGGGCTAAATTAACTGAACCTAAATTGCACACTGCTGTTTCGTCAGCTGAAGTGTTTAAAGTAATCTCGGTACACAAATTTGAACTATGGACCACGCCAACATGGTCTTGCGGTGAACGCACATTACACGCGTCTTTCCACGTCATCCACGGATGGCCGGTCGAAAAAAGCATGGTAATCATCTTTTTCCAAAGATCTTGGGCTGGAATTCGCTTAAATAAGGCAATTTTACCTTCATCGGCCATTTTTTCGTATTCACTGTAGCGCGCTTCAAACTCTTTGCCATAAATATGGTGTAAATCAGGTGTTTCGTCCGGAGAAAATAAGGTCCAATCTTCATTATTTAACATACGTTTCATAAATAAATCCGGAATCCAGTTAGCGGTATTGGTATCATGAGTGCGACGGCGTTCATCTCCAGTATTTTTACGAAGCTCTAAGAAGTCTTCAATGTCATAATGCCAAGTTTCTAAGTATACGCAAGTAGCCCCTCGCCTTTTCCCGCTGCGGTTAATTGCGGCAGTGGTAGCATCGGCTATATTTAAAAACGGAATCACACCCTGAGAATGAACATTAGTGCTTTTGATAAGCGAGCCAGTGCCACGGATGTTAGTCCAATCGTTACCCAATCCCCCAGACCATTTTGAAAGCTCAGCGTTATCGGCAATGGATTTAAAAATATGCGTTAAATCATCTTCTACCGTGGTTAAGTAACATGAACTCATCTGTGCGTACGTAGTGCCTGAATGAAACAGGGTTGGAGTTGACGCGACATAACGCAAGGTGGATAACATTTCGTAAAATTTAGCCGCCCACTTATCTTTATCTTTTTCGTTCAAAGCTAAGCCCATAGCGATACGCATCCAAAAATATTGTGGGGTTTCTAAAAGCGCTTGTTTATTGTCGCGCAGGAAATAACGGCCATGTAATGTTTCGGCGCCAAGATAATGGAAAAGATGATCGCGTTCTGGTTTTAATAATTTGGAAATTTTATCCAAGTCGTAAGTTAATATGCGCGGATCAAGCCGGCCGGCATCGACCGATTTTTTTAATTGGGCGGCAAACTGATTATGGTAACGCTCATTAAAACTTTTATCTACTTCATACACGCCTAAAACGCTGCGGTAAACATCGTTAAATAAAATGCGCGCGGCCAAAAATGAATAAATTGGATCTTTTTCAATTTTTGCCCGTACCACCATCGCCAACGCCTGATTAATTTCCGAAGTTTTAATTCCGTCATACAAACTGGTTTTAACTTCATCAACAATTTTGTGAATATCAATTTTTGCGTCTAAACCTTTCGCGCAAGCCGCCACAAAATCTTCGATTTCTTTAATGTTGAACGGCACCACCTCTCCATTACGCTTTGTGACGCTTAAATCGCTTTTAGCCACTCGTTCCAACAGCTCAGCTTCTTCTTGTTGACGTATTTTTTTGTGTTCTTCTCGATAAACAATGTAAGAACGAGCCACGTCAAAGTAATCGCGTTGAATTAACATCTTTTCAACAATGTCTTGGGTGTCTTCTACGCTTGCGGTGCGTTCTTTGAAATAAATTTCTAGAACTGAAATTACATCTTCAGTGATTGAGGGAATAACCCAGTCTTCAACTTTGACACTAGCCGCATTAAAGGCTTTAGCGATAGCGCTTTCAATACGCGACCGGTCAAAATCGACGATCGTGCCATTACGTTTTTTAATTTTTGTTATCGGCATATCTTTGTAGCTCGCTTAATTATTTATTTTTAGAGAGAATAAAAAATAAGGATTACGAGTTTTTCCTTATTCTTGATTTTAAATAGCCCGCCTATCAATTATACTCTTAAATTTGGGACCGCTCAAATTAACCGAAAAGTGTACCCCGAGAAATGTCAAGCTTTTGCCTTCAGGCTCTGAAATTTTAAGCCAAAAAAATTCTCAATTTAGCAAAACTGTGCCCAAACAAAGCCTAAGGGCCTTGCCTTAAGGCTATAGCAGCATGCCGCCAAAGCACTTCATCCACAAGGCAACGCCGGTTTCTCAAATCGGCATCTCAAAATTCCAAGCGCCTGACATCCTGCCGCAGTAGACAGCTTTCGTATTCATGGCTTATCAAAATCAATGAGCGGTAAAAATGATTATATACCCTCAAGTCCAAGATGGCAAGGGTTAACCAGTCAATTTGTCCACAAAAATTTCGCCCAAGCCAAAAAATTTTGTTTTAAGATGAAAAATTTCAAGCTTAAATCAATTATCAACTATTAACTAGAAGATTTTTTATAATCCAAACTCACCAGGGCAGGCCCATACAGCATAATCATCAAAAATCCGCCAGCGATGGAAATATTTTTCAAAAATGAGCCCTTTGATTCTGATCTGAAAAATCAAAATGGATCATAAAAGCTGCCAGAGGGCCAAATTTTTGTAAAGCTTTCATAAGTTTTTGTTAACAATTTAATGGTTCAGCTTAAACTAATATACTGCCGGTGTACTGTTCCATACTTCCACATAAATAACTCTGAATAGTAATGGAAAAACCAAAAAAAATATACGACCGAGGAAACCAAATAAATTGCCGAATACTCTCTGAGCAAGTATGCCATCAAAAAAGAAAGCAAAGGACATAATATAAAAATTGGAATTTTTGTAAAATGAAACAGCTTATAAAAATAATTTTTTATCTCCCCGATGTTACGATTGTGATCATGGGCGATATAAAAAGCAAAAGCGGTTATGTCATGAACTAAAACTAAAGCTAAAAAAGTAAAAAAGTAATATCCTGCAATATAGTAAGACAATGCTAAAACAAACAAGAAAAAATTTGCCCATAAATAAATAGCTCCTTTTTTTGTTTTAGAGTTTTTCAGCGCTAAGATATTGAAAGCTAAAACCACTGGCGCAAAAAAATAAATTAAAGGATTTAAGTATGTTCTAAAATCAACCCCAAAAAAATCTGGAACGAAAAGCACGACATACGCAAGCATAAAAAATGCTAACACTGAATATCGCCACGCAAAATAGAAAAAACCTATATTTCTCATTAATAATTTTGTAACCCCAGTCAACTGTCCATACAAATGATAACTAGAAAAAAGCAAATTCATTAAAAAGATAACTTCCCAACCAATAAAAAAAGGTATCAATAAAACGGCAACAATGATTACTGGCAGCCCGTAAACTAATGGCTTTTTATAAGCGGTAAAATATTCCTTATCGGCGAAGCTAAAGGCGCTAGCTATCGCGTGCGGGAAAAAGAAAACCAGGATAAATAAACCCCACCAATTCGGGGAGTTGGGCAGCAAATTTTTAATGTAAGCACCAAAAAAATAATAATCAATCAATAAAATAACCCCTAAAATTGGGGCAACTAAATAAATAGCGATTAAAAAATTCTGATTTATACTAATTGCTCTATCCATAAATGTATGGCAATGGTATTATATCAAAACTCAAATTGCATTAAAAGGTGATATTTTGATATGATGATAACCATAAATCAAAATTTATCGGAAGAAAATTAAGTCTGCTTCGCGGGAAAACCGAAGCCACACGCGCTGAATATGAAATACATTATGGCAAAGCCATAAAAAGAGGCTAGATTACTACGTTAGCTTATTTGAAAAATTAAATTCATAAATATGGGACAAAATAGTGCCGCTAAGGCCAGAACCAAGCACGCCAAGCGAAAAACTAAGCTTGGTAAATCACTCAAGAAAAGAACCCGCCGGCTGAAGAAAAAATAACCCTTCGGCTACGCTCACGCTTAACTCGGGCGATAAATATTTTATTTACCGAGCTTGGCGAGGTTTAAAAATAAAGGCTTTAAATTCATAAACATTTTTTATTACATAAATTAATGGGTGGCATTACAATAATTCTTATTTGGTTTACTGCCATGCTCACGGTTGCTAGTGTGGCGTCAATGTTAGGTAAGCGTTATGGCGCGGTTTTTCCAATTACTGCGATGGCAACTTTAATTGTGATAGCAAACATAGTCGCTTCAAAAATTGTAACTTTTGGGCCACTCACCGTATCGGCTGGAGTGATTGCCTTTTCAACTACTTTTTTTATCACTGATATATTATCGGAAGTTTGGGGCAAACGAACCGCTCAAAAAGCAGTATGGGTTGGCTTTTTTGCAAACCTGATTTTAGTTCTGACCATCTTTATTGCAATCAAGTGGCCCGCGGCCGATTTCTCTTTGGAGTACGCAGAAAAGTTTAGCGAAGTTTTGGGGCCCGCACCGCGCATTGTGTTAGCTTCAATGATCGCTTATTTGATTTCGCAAAATCACGACGTGTGGGCATTTCATTTTTGGAAAAAAGTAACTCGCGATAAATTTTTGTGGCTGCGAAATAATTTTTCAACCGTTATTAGTCAACTGCTAGACATTGTTATTTTTACTACCATTGCTTTTTACGGAGTTTTTGAAACCCATGAATTAATCGGCATCATTACCGGTGAATACATCGTTAAAGTCATAATTGCATTAATTGACACGCCGTTTATTTATTTAGTAGTGCAAATTGTAAAAAAAATTACCCCGCGCCAAAAAGTTGTGGAACAAAAAATTTAAAATTGCATTAACAAAAAGTAAAAAGTGATTTGACTTTTTGCTTTTTTTATGCTATATTAATAAATAGGCGGCCAAACATGCAGCTCGAAAGGAGCAACAAGGTATGGTGACCCTCGTAGTTTCCCTCCAAGATGGCGGTCCCCCCGCCAAACAAGAGACGCTCGAGGGTGTCGAAATTGTTGGATGGGGTGGCTATCCATTCATTCTCCTGGCAGGAGACGACGCCCATCCCGGAATACTCTGGGCGGAAATTATCGGCGTAAACACCGTCGGTGACAACAGCCTGGAGTTGGTGCTTAAACCGGACCACGAGCTGACGCACTTCGCGAAAGCCAACGCTGGTTGGTTTATCAGCAACCCGGAACCTGCTCTCGCACTCGCGGCGTAACCGGCGACAAAGCGCGCCGGGCAAACAAAAACAAAATGCGGGCAATCAGTTTTGCCCCAACTGACGACTCTACGCCTCGTGGAGTCGCCACCCTTTCTAAGAGGGTTTTTTTATTTGACCAAAAAACTTTTAGGGAATTGAACAAATTCTTTGTGACCTGACTTAGTTACGAGCACTGTGTCCTCAATTCTGACTCCGCCAAAACGTTTATAATACAATCCAGGCTCGACGGTTACTACACTGCCCAATGGTAGTGATTTTTTTAATTCGCCAATAGTGGGGGCTTCGTGAATATCTAAACCCACGCCATGGCCTGTGCCGTGTGTAAAACCTTCAGTATTTTTAGTTTCAAAACCTAAATCTTTAAAATAAGTATGAATAGCTTGGTGAATTATATATCCCGGCACTCCAGACTTAACCATATCCAAACCCAATTGTTGCCCGCGCAAAACCGCTTGGTGCATGGCAACTAATTTTTTGGGCGCCTCGCCTTTGCAAAAAGTTCTGGTCATGTCAAAAAAGTAACCACTTTGGCTACTGCGCGGAAAAATATCGCAAACAATACTTTGATGTGCCTTTAAAACTCCATATCCTGGATGATGCGGAATAGCCGCCTGCCTGCCACCAGAAATTATCATGCCGTGCTGTAAATCCAAATTGTAATCTAAAAAAATATGGCTGATTTCTTTCTTAAGCCACTCGCTCGTTAAAGGCTTACCTTTGTAACGTAATTTTTTATCAGAACTAATTTTACTATCGCGCAAAACTTTTTTAATAAAGCTAAAAGCTTTGACCGTTCCTTCTGCCACTTTTTTTATCTCTTTTACTTCGCTCGGTGACTTAATTTCTCGTTTAGGAAATAAAGGATACTGCAACTTAACTTTAATTTTATAAACTTGGCGTAACACTTCTACATCACCCGAATCAGCCTCAGGCGTCATTAAAATATTTTTAATTTTTCTTTGGCGGCAAATTAATCCAGCTAAATGAACTTGATAACGGCCAAGCGGTCTTTGCTTAGGCAATTTTTTTAACATGCCGTCAGTTAAATGAACGGCAATACTTTCGGGGCAATGCTCTTGGCACCAATCGTATTCACGCGAATCCACAAACACATGCCCGTGCCCGTTAACTTCTAAATAAATAAAAGGGTCAGGTAAATTGGCCTTGGCCGCATAGCGCATATCAGAATTCAAGCTGGAAGCAATGATAAGTTTAGCCGTGGCCATAATTTATAAAAAGGGAACCTTAATTTGACCGCTTGATTTGGTGGCAACAATTTCTTCCCGTAAACTTGAAAAATCCCAAGTTTTTTCAAGCGATGGCAAATTAGTCTCAGTCGCTATATTATTGGTATGAATTGATACCTTAGCACTGCCGGTATATCGTTTAGTTGTAATAGTGCCACCCTCACATGCATTGGCGATGCCGGCCGCTTTAAAACCACCGCAATCGCTATTGTGTATCCATTCGCACATATACGGCTCGTTGAAGATAATTTCAATATCATGATAATTATTGCCGCTGGTTTGGATGTAGCTAATTATGGATTTAGTTTGCGGCTTACAGTCTACTAGTAGGTAACCGTCTGGAGCTTCCTTTTGTCTCACACCTTCTTTAAACATAGCCACAATTTTCCCTTCTTCAGATTTGGCAAATTTTTCTATTCTATTTTGACGATCTAGCGTAAATATGGTCAACAAAGCCACACCGTTAGTCAGTATAAAAGTACCGACAATGATCAACCTCAAGCTTTTTAAAATTAATTGCCTGCTATTAAGCTCTTCTTCTTTTTCCATAATTCAATTATAGCAAAATAGCTCGTTTAAAAGAATTCTTTTTGCTATAATGCCTTTATGAAAGCAATTGTTTATACAAAGCCAGGCGGCATAAAGATTAAGGAAGTACCCAAACCCAAACTTTCTAATTACGAAGTGTTACTAAAAATCAAAGCCGTTGGTCTTTGCGGCACTGATCTACATATTTACAAAGGTAAAATGGATGTAAAACCGCCGCTTATCATGGGCCATGAATTCTCCGGCATCGTTGTTGACAAAGGCCCGTCGGTAACCAATGTAAAAATTGGCGACGCGGTAGTGGGTGAACATGTGGTTACTTGCAAACGCTGCAACTACTGCAAATCTGGCAAACCAAATTTATGCGCCAAAGCCAAAGTAATTGGTCTGCATCGGCCCGGCGCACTGGCTGAGTATCTCGCCATTCCTGCCGATTTAGTCTACAAATTCCCTCGCCGCCAAATTAATTTTGAAGAAGCCGCCTTAATTGAACCGCTATCGATTGCTGTTTATGCGGTTGGCCAAGAACCGGCAGAATTGGATAAAAATGTCGCCGTCATCGGCCAAGGTCCGATAGGTTTATTCTTAGATCAAGTATTAAAAACTTCCGGCGCTAATGTTGTGGGTATTGACACGCTTAACCATCGCCTTAACTTCGCCAAAAAGAAAAAATGGATTGACAAAACGATCAATCCCAAAACTCAAAGCGTAGCCAAGATTATTTCTCACTTTGCTCCTGACGGTGTCGATGAAACATTTGAGGCGGTCGGGATTGAGGCTACCGCTCAAACCGCAATTGATATCACGCGGCGCGACGGCCATGTGTATCTGCTCGGCGTCTTTGAATCTCCCGGGAAATTAGATTTAATGAAAATTGTAAAAAAAGAATTAAATATTCACGGCTCATGGACTTGCGCTTTTGCGTTTCAACCGGCCATTGATTTAGTTAAGAATAAAAAAATTGATCTTAAAAGTTTAATTACTCATCGCTATCATTACACGCAAGCCGAGGAAGCCTTTAAGGGTGCAATTAGTTACAGCCAAAAAAGAATTAAAACAGTTATTACTTTTTAACTGTAATTTAAAACAGCCTAGATTATTCCGGCTGTTTTTTTAAGTTATTATATTTGGTTGGCGGTTTTTAAGCTCAGCTTGAGCTTTACGAATCCGTTTGCGTTCAAGCCAGTAATACCAAATCGGGATAACAAATAAAGTTAAGATAGTAGCAAAGGCAATCCCGAAACCAACCGCCACAGATAGCCCGCGCCAAAATTCATCCGTGAACGCCAGTGGTGTTACACCGATAATAGTAGTTATTGTAGTAAGTAAAATCGGTTGCAACCGTGCCTGGCCAGCTTCAGCAATTGCCACCTCGAGCCTCATGTGCCGCTTGTTAATATTTGTATTAATTCTATCAATTAAAACGATTGCGTCGTTAACCACAATTCCGGCCAAACTAACAATGCCTAAAAAAGTGGCAAAACCAAATGGCAACCCAAGCAATAACAACCCTACTACCACACCAATCATGGCTAGCGGCAACGACAACATAATAACTAACGGTTGTTTAAAAGAATCAAATTGCAAAACCAAAATAAATATAATTAA
>PEZZ01000038.1:0-6833 GCA_002773845.1 Candidatus Buchananbacteria bacterium CG10_big_fil_rev_8_21_14_0_10_42_9 | reverse complement strand
TTCGACTTCCCCGCCAATAACAATTTGATGCCCCGCTGGTTTAGCAATCGCCGCCACACCTTTTTCAACTCGCGGCAAAACTTGTGAAATCGGAATACCGGCTTCATTTTGAGCGCGCACATTTACAATGCGTTTTAAATCCGTATGCCTGATATTTTCTAACGCCGGCGTCAAATTAAAATCAGCAATTTGTTGCAATTTTATTGTTTCGCCGGTTGGCGTATTGACTTCAATATTTTTTACATCCTCAGGAGTAACTAAAATTGATTCGGGGTAGCGAACCACTACTTCAATATCTTCATCGCCCGCAGTTACGGTCGTAGCGTCAAAACCGTAAATGGCACTGCGTAAAACTGAACCAACCGATAAAGAAGTTAACCCGTACTGGCCAAGTTTTTCTTGATCTAAACTAAAAGCAAATTCAGGCGGGCTAATTTTTTCATCACTTTCAATTTCAATCACTCCCTCAATTGACTCAAGCATCGCCACAACTTCACGCGATAATTGGTTCAAGACTGCCAAATCATCGCCAATAATTCTTATTTCAACCGGCGCTCCTGTTGGCGGTCCGGCATTTAGTTCATCAACCACAATACGGCCGCCCTGAATTGCTGAAAGTTGCTCGCGTAAATTCTTGGCCACTTCGTAACTCGCTTTATCACGGTCCTTTTCATCAATTAAATTAATGGTTATGCTCGCCAAGTGTGAATTGTTGCTTGCGCTGCTGCCAAAATTGAAAGTATTAGCGCCGCCTGCCCCTACGCTTGTGACAAAACTTTCAATTTCAGGAATTTCACGCAAACGCCGTTCAACGTCTGCAACCACCTTTTCAGTTTCTTCTAAAACTGTACCGGCCGGCAATTCTATTTCAACATAAAAAAAGTCAATGTCCACTTGCGGAAACATTTCCACTGGAATAGCAATAATCAAAATAGCCATTGCGGCAACAAACGCAGTGCCGACTATCGCAATCAGACGCTTACGATATTGCTTAAAATTCATTAAATTGTCCATGGCTAAGCGATATTTGCGCTCCAACCAATCAATAAAACGATTGTAAGCTGTGTGCTTTAATTGTTTTTCAACCGGCACTTTGCTTAGTGACCAACCGATAAACCCTGGCAGCAAGACTAAAGCGATAAATAACGACGAGCCTAATGTTGAAGAAATCGTAATTGGCAATACCTTTAAATATTCACCTAATATTCCGGATACCAATAGCATCGGCACAAAAGCGGAAATAGTCGT
This sequence comes from Candidatus Buchananbacteria bacterium CG10_big_fil_rev_8_21_14_0_10_42_9, assembly GCA_002773845.1. Lineage (NCBI taxonomy): Bacteria > Candidatus Buchananiibacteriota > Candidatus Buchananbacteria bacterium CG10_big_fil_rev_8_21_14_0_10_42_9. Next base: position 5,585 of record PEZZ01000038.1, on the reverse strand, counting down.
TAATACCCCCGCCGTTACCGGCCACAGATAAGTTTGAACGGAAAGCAAGGCCGAATCTTTAGGGCTGTAGCCTTTTCGCAAGCCTTCCTGAATACCTTCTAAAATAATAATTGAAGTATCCACTAAAAGACCAAGCGACAGCACCAAGGAAAATAAAGTTAAGCTATTCAATGTGCCGCCTTGCAACTTAACTATAAACAAAGCCATAAAGAAAATAAGCGGAATGGCAATGGCGGTAATAATCGCTTTACGGCGGTTAAGCACAATGCTTAACAAAATTAAAATCAAAAAGACGGTTTGAATGCCGCTGCGTCCTAGAGTTTTTAAATCATCGCGAATAAATTGAGAGTTATCATTGGTTACATCCACGCGTACCGTTTCAGGAATTGAACCGCGGGCTTGCATATCTTCAACTGCCGCCCTTGCTCGATCAACAATAGAAATAATATCACCGCCCGTTTTTTTATACACGGAAAGCGATACTGTTGGTTGCGGCGCCGAACCTTTAAGCGAGATACGCGATAGTGTCTGCGCTTTGGCTAATTGATCTTTAACCTCAGCCACATCCCGCAATAATACTTGGCCAGATGAGGTATCGCCGACCGCCACCCGTCCCAACTCTTCGCCAGTTAAAAATTTACCAACTGTCCTAACGTTATAATTAATGCCATCCACATCCACCGAACCCAAAGGGAAATTATGGTTAGCTTGCTGAATACTGCTAATAACTTGGTTTAAGGTAACGCCAGACCTGTCTAACGCACCGCGATTTACTTCCACGCTAAATTCCCGCTCGCGAGCACCAATTAAATTAACGCGGGAAACATCATTAATTTTCTCTAACTCGTCTTGGACGTCTTTTCCAATACGCTTAAGTTCCTCGTCTGTTAAATCCCCAATTAAACTAAAAGTTACAATCGCAAAATCGTTAGCCCGCACTTCAGTCACTACTGGATCGGCCGCATCGTCTGGCAAATCGGACACTTCATCAACTTTATCTTTTAACTTGCGAATACTCTCTTCTAAATCTGCTTCCGCTTGAAATTCAACCACGACAGTTGAAATGCCGAGCGCTGAAGTAGAAGTTATCTCATCTAAATTTTCTAAACTCTCAAGCTTGCTTTCAACTTCGTTGGTAACTAAATCCTCAACATCCAACGGACTTGCGCCAGGAAAAACAGTGGTCACAATCGCGATTGGAATTTTTACTTCTGGGTCGGCTTCACGCTGTAAAGTGGTTACCGCATAAAAACCTAACAACACTATGACTGCGGTTAAAATAATGGTAATGCGCATGCGGCGTACAAAAAAACCAAGCACGCTTTGATTGGCGCGCTCAATTTTTTCTTGATCTATCTTTTTAGTAATGGCATCCGGATGTTCTATCATCATAACTTTTGGCTTTCCCTCTGGCTTTAGGCAGGCAAATATTTATTCAACCGATAAAATTGTTTCTACTGCTTCGCCTTCGGAGATAAATTCTCCATTGCGTAAAATAAATTCATCGCCCTGGCTTAAACCGTCCTTGACTACAACTTGCAAACCAAATACTTCGCCAAGCTCCACCGTTCTTTTAGCCACCTTGCCGTTTTCCACAATATAAACAAAACTTTCGTTTTGGCCAATTTGAATTGACTTTAACGGTACCACAATTAAATCTTCGCCTTGCCGCGCTAAATCAATTTGCACGGTAACAATTCTTCCGATTGCAAAGCTGTGATCATCGTTGTCGGACTCAATGGTCACCTTGACTTTACCGGTTTGATTGGCCGCCACCGGCTCAATTTCAGAAATAAAACCCGATTTATCATCATCAATCACTACTAATTGTCCCAAGCTTAAGCTTTGTGCGTCGCTATTATCAACATCAACTTGAATTTCAATGCCGTCAATCTCGCCGATTTGTACAATCGAATTGCCCGGTGATACTTGATCTCCAATCTCCACGTAATGGGCAATGACTACGCCGCTAAAAGGGGCTTCTAACGACAAGCTATCAAAATTATAATCGGCCTGAGCAAATTGGCTGCTAACTAAATTCAATTCGGTTTGGGCGCCGGAAACTTGCAAATTCGCGCTACGCTTAGCGCTTTCTAGAGCGGATAAAGCGTTGTTATATTGAATCTCAGCATTTTGCAATTGAGTTTCGGCTTGCCGTAAAGTACTTACGTTTTTAATCTTGGTGCTATTTAAATTAAATACCGCATTATTAATTCCGCTTTCCGCAGTTGTTAATTGAGCCTTATAAGTAGCCAACAAAGATTTATCGGAGTCAATGGAGCTTTGGGATAAAGAACTATTTGGAATTAAATAGTTTGTTAAGGTCGTAGTTAAATTAACCGCCTTGTTAACTTCAGCCATCACGCTTTTGGCCAGCTTCAACGAATTTTCAATATCATCGCGGTTGGCAAATTGCGGTAAATCCAAATAAGCGCGCTTGGCGTCAAGATAAGCAATCTCGGCGTTGATAAATCCCTGCTGATTGGCATTGAGCGCATTTTTATAAGCGAACTGGCTGTTTTCGTTATCACCGCCCAAAAAAACTATGGCTTGCTGCATGGCGTTATACGCTGAGTCATACCCTACTATGGCTGAGCCAACGGCAAACTCGTGATTTTGGGCATTGGATTGAATTGTGTTAGTTAAACTATCTTGGGCTAAATTTAAATTTGCTTCTGCACTATTTAAATTAAGTTCAGCTTGCACAACCGACTCTTGGCTGATAAATTTCTTTTGCTCAAAATTTTGCTGAGCTGAATTATAATCGCTAAGCGATGCGTTGTAGGACGTTTCAATAGTACTATTTGACAACACAAATAACTGGTCATTTTTATTCACGCGAGTGCCTACCGGAGTTAAAGCCAAAACATCGCCTTGCACTAAACTGCGAATAACAGTTTCTTGCTTGGGCTTTAATTCCCCGCTTAAACGCAAGGTCGAAGTGATAGTATCGGTCGGTTCTATAATTTTAGTTGATACTACTGTTTTTAGATCAACCAGTTCTTCGGCCTCACTGGTTTTTTTACTCGCCGCTCGCACACCCACAAAAGCCACTAAAACGACCAAAGCCAATACTAAATACTTGCGCTGTCTTAAGAATTTAACTAATTTTTTAACTTGTTTCATAAATTTTTCAAGATTCCACAGTATATACTAAACATTGAATTTAGTCAACCATGATAGCCATCAGGTAAAAACCTCTACCCAAGTAAAAAAATATGCTACAATAAGCAAATGCAAAATTATTCTCGTAAGTTTTATCTCGCGGTCGCTTTTATTTCCGGCATGTCGGTGATGGCATTAGAAATTTCGGCCAGCCGGCTTATCGCCCCGTTTTTTGGCACCTCTGTTTTTATCTGGACGAATGTTATCGGCATTGTACTTATCGCGTTATCGCTTGGTTATTATTTCGGCGGCAAGCTTGCCGATAAACGACCGGAGGGAAAGGTGTTGATGTCAATTATCTTTTTTGCCGGCATTATTTTTTTAATTGTGCCTTGGCTCATCAAGCCGTTCGCTCAATTTGTTACCATTAATATTTGGGACATTCAATCAAGCGCGGTCATAATTTTTGTGGGCTCTTTTATTATCACTTCTATTTTAATTGGCTTGCCGCTGATTTTATTGGGTATGGTAAGTCCATTTATTATCCGCTTAATCACCCACGACGAGAAAGAGTCTGGTGAAACTTCCGGCGTGGTGTTTGCCGTCTCCACCGTTGGCAGCATTGTCGGCACTTTTTTGCCGACTATTTTACTCATCCCACTAATTGGCACAAAAACAACTATCAGTATATTCGCGGCACTTTTAGTTATTACCGGGGCAATTGGTTTAGTCAAAAAAAAAATTAATTTAATTTTTCTTTTGCTTTTAGCGTTGCCAATTTATATTATTGGGCAACTGCCAATTAAAGATAACTCGCGTTTACTGACTGAAGCCGAATCCCCGTACCAATATATTCAAGTCGCCCAAGACATTGAAGGCAACCGCTATTTAATTTACAACGAAGGGGTTGGCATTCAATCTGTTTATTATCCGGATAAAATTATTACCGGCGATTATTATTCTGACTTTTATAATTTATTGCCTAAGCTAATTGAAAAAGATGAACCGACCGATATTCTAGTTATTGGTTTGGCCGGCGGAACCATTAGCCGGCAGTTTAATCATTTTTACGGCAACGCTGTGCAAATTGACGGGGTAGAAATAGATCCGCAAGTGATTAAGATAGCGAAGCAATATTTTAATTTAGACAAGCCAAACCTAAATGTTTTCTCGCAAGATGGCCGCATCTTTTTACAGTACACTGAAAAAAAATATGACATCATAGTAGTTGATGCATATCGCCAACAGCTCTACATCCCCTGGACTTTAGCCACCCAAGAATTTTGGCAATTAACCAAAGAGCACTTAAATCCTGGCGGTATATTAGTGATGAATATTAACGCTGCCAACGACGACTCTGATTTGCTGGTAGCGGTAGAAAATACTATCGCCAGTGTCTATCCCAATGCTTACGTTACAAGTTTCAAAGAAAATTATGGCTGGAATTATATGTTAACCGGCGGTAGCGAGCCGATTGACTTTGCCTCACTGCCGAAAAAAAATACTTTTAAAGAACTAGTGTATCACGCTGATGTAATTGCAAATAACACTACTCGGTTAACTCACGACGATTCCAAGTTAGTTTTTACTGACGATAAAGCGCCGGTTGAATATATGACTGATAAAATGATTTGGCGCTATTTGCAAGATAATCTCTAAACGCAAAAGAAGGGCGACCTGGTGGGGTCACCCTTCCGGGCAAAGTGTTCGCGCTGGTGTGCGCTAGCTTCGCTTGGGTTGAAACTCCCTCCAAGGAAACTGTTCGGTAGCAGCTTCAGCTGCCGCAATTTCTTCCTTGGTCATGGGTCGCATGACCAGCTGCGGCAGGCGTAGCTCAACTACTCGTTGGGGGAGAGCGCTCTCTGCGCTCTCAGTCTTTACCATAAGAACTCCTCTCGCGATCAATGATCGCAATTTGGGGCTTCAGTTTGCCGGTTTTTTGACCGGCAGTGGAAAGAGATTCTCGACCTTACCGGTCAAGAAATCCCGCAGGTGGTCTAGGAACCCCCTATTCCAGGGGCCCTCGACCTGGTGCTGGTGCACGCCGCCTCGAGATCGTGCCATTTCTTATAGCCCATGGTTCAACGAGCAACTAGCCCGTGCCCGCCAGTTGTTAATGGCAGGAATAAAAATACTAGTTATCCTTATTTCTACCATTAACTTAAAAACCCCCGTCTTGGGGGTTATTGGCTATAAATATGATAAGGTACGATATAACTCAACAACCCCGCAGCGGAACTGCGACAATGACGGCCTTAACGACAGCCAATGGTCCCCGATCGTAGCCGAGGACAGGATTGTTGAATAATGCTTTGTGCATATTAATACTAGCTTAGCAGGCTGAAAAAATATGTCAACATAGCTGTGGAAAGCTTATAATTTACCCTGCCGAATAGCCACGCGAATTAATTTCATCAATTCCAAATAAAAATTAAGATTATGAATGGTAGTCAAGCGCAAACCTAAATGCTCTTGCGTTT
>PEZZ01000037.1 GCA_002773845.1 Candidatus Buchananbacteria bacterium CG10_big_fil_rev_8_21_14_0_10_42_9 | reverse complement strand
CCTCTTTAGACACGGCTGGATGTCCTTTGGGCATAATGTTTTTTCCTTTCTGTATCCATTATACTTCATAGACTGAGTTTACAAATTTTGGGGTACCTGCCAAGTCGTCTCCACAGGTGGAGAAACTCGGCAAGCGTCTCGCAGCTGAGGGCGCTGAGCACGGGTCCACTCGCCGGGTGACGATTCCCAACGTCGATCTGGTTGCGGCAGGACCGCGACCGCAAGAAAAGGGCGCGTTGCTCGAAGAGCCGCGCTTCTGCTCATCCCCAGTGGCTCTGAGCAAGGTCATTACCCCCGGGGACGGCAACCCGATGCCGTACTACGGGGAGATGGTGATCGAAGAAGAGTTGTGGGCACTCCTCGAGCCTCACGCAGGTAAGCGGGTGACCATCGTGAACGCGATCACCACATGCAACGGCTCCTGGACTATGGGGGCCGATGAGAAGACGAAGGTTCGCCGCTGCCGGCGGATCAAGCGACACGCCGAGAGGGCGCGACAGCAGCTGGCCGCTGTATAGGCCTGCAAAACCACAATCGGCAAAACACAGTAAATCAGGAGGGCTGAGTGCGAGCTTCACCTCGAGGACGCATTCAGAGAGGCACGGCCTTCGGGTTCGTGCCTTCTCCTTTTTATGTAGGGACAGCATTTAATGCTGTCCTAATTTAAAACAATCTGTTAAAATAGAGGGCGAAACGGCGCAATTAATTTAAGCGCTGTTTTATGATTTTTAAAAACAGAAAAAACCCTAGGCTGCAATATTATGATTATTCTTCTGAAGGCGGTTACTTTGTGACAATATGCACCCAAAATAGATTCTGTACCTTGGGTAAAATAGAGAATGGAATATTCGTGGACAACGACACTGCCAGGGTTGTTTTGGAATGTTGGCTTGATTTGCCTAACCATTATTTAAATTGCGTTCTAGGTGAATTTATCATTATGCCTAACCGCGTACATGGAATTATTTTTATTACCAACAACCGGACAGATTTAAAATCTGTCCCTACATCTTTATCTGAAATGATACGTGCATTCAAAGCATTTTCTACGCGTAAAATAAATAAACTATCAAATACACCTGGTAAACAATTTTGGCAATCGCGGTATTATGACCGGATTATTAGAAACGAAAAAGAATTAGATAAAATTCGTGAGTATATAGTTAATAATCCGTTACAATGGGAATTGGACAAAAATAACCCCAAAAATTTTAGACAAATTTAATACACAATGGACAGATTTGAAATCTGTCCCTACCATTGATTAGACACAAAATGTTGTGTCCTTACATTTTTTTGAAACGGTTGAGCAATTCGGTTTGCTCTTTTTTTGTAAGTTGAAAGTTTTTTGAAAATTGGTTTTGGCGAGTCAGCTCATACATACAAATTGCCGCGGTGACTGATAAATTCAAGCTTTGAACCATGCCAAACATCGGGATAATAATTTGTCGATGGGACAATTTAATCGCGGCGTCTGATAAACCGCGGTGCTCATTACCAAACATTAAAGCGGTTTTATAACTTTTGAATTTAGCCTGAAATAAATTTTCAGAACTGTCATTTAAAGTCGAGGCCACAATTTCATACTTTTTTCGCTTCAAATCCGCGATACATTTTTTAGTAGATGAATAAATTTTAAAATCTAACCATTTATTCGCCGAAGCGGATGATACTTTTCCAACACGCCTAGGGTTGAATTTTTTTTCTTTCTCAAAAATTAAATAAACCTGCTGAAATCCAAACGCGTCACAAGTGCGAAATACCGCCGCGGCGTTATGCGGATCGTGGATATCTTCTAATACAATAATGCCGGGATGGCGGTTGGTAATTACGCTGGCTATTCTTTTTTTTCGTTTTTCAGTCGCCACGCAAATGTATCTTTTTAGCAATTAAGGGAAAAATCAGTCCACCCATTAATCCTCCGGCTACACCCGAGATGATAGCCACAATGGCGCTTTCGGTTGAGTAAAGGAAGGCTTCATTAAAATAATTTGAAGCGAAACCGTATAAAAGACAAGAATATAACAAACCAGCGATACCGCCGCGTAAAATTGATGGTAATCGTTTGCTTAAATCGATAGTTAATGCAACTAGCAACAATGAATAAACTGTTAAAAAGGCGGGAGGGTTATTGTGGGTAACGCTTACAGTAACAGTTTCGCTAATGGTATCAGTTCTTTCATGCCCATGCGCCTGAGCGCTGGGAACTAGTATTAGGTTAGTAAATTCAATTACTGTAACTACGATATAAAAAGCCACAACGCGAATTGACGGAAATAACGTTTTAAACCAGTCTTTGGCAGTAAGTAAAATAATCACTAGGACGAAAACAAAAAAACCGGCCCCCCAAAAACCTAAAACATGCCATGGTCCAAATGGGTCCAGAGGCCAAAGTAGAAATTTAAATGCCACTAAAAGCACAGCCCAGCAAACGGGGGCAATTACCTGCCTGTGGTTTCTTCTTAATATCTTATTAATAATTTGTAACTGAATTATCACTCCGGTTATTATTAATAAAGTTATTAGTATATGTGGCGGGCTCCAAATAATCCAAATTTTTTCAGTTGTTTCAATGCCGAAAAACCAATGCCAAGTTAAATCAAACAAACCAGAAACTGGCGTGAGAAGCATAAACAAAGCTAATTGAAAAAGTTTTTTTTCTTTATAAATTAGCCAACCGTAAGCCGAGAGTAAAAAAATTAACAGCAAAGAAGCGTATGCCAAATTATGCTGAAGAGAAAAAAAGTTTTCATCTACGCCGTACGTTCCGTGTTTCCACATGTCCCAGTAAATAGCTAAAGCAAAACTATAAAAAGCTAATGAATTTATGACGGTGATATGTTTTAATTTCAACTTCATTATTCAGTTACAATTTGTCCGAACGTTTGAACGGCAATGTCTTTAGTGTCCGCGTTAATACTTTGAATTGTAGTTGTGACACTTGCATCTACCTCTCCGGAGATGCGAGTAAAAATTACAGTTGAGCTTGCTGAGGCTTCAGGCGAAGAAAATGAAATACCGGCCGGCAAATAAATAGTTTCAGACGCGGTACCAGCGCCGTAATCAGTGTCAGTATAAAAAATTTCATAATAATCAGTGCCTGCCACATTTTCAAAATGTACGCCCCAAGTTTTATTATCAGTTCCCGCCAGGGACGATTGTCTAGCCCGCCGCAAGTCTAATTGAATCTTTCTCGCGGCTTCTTCCAAATTAGAAGAAAAAACTAATCCGCCAAAAGTGGTGACCGCCAAAACAGTAATTAACATAACAATGGTAATCACGATTAAAATTTCAAGTAAAGTTAAACCAAGCTTTGAGTGAATGCTCATACGGTTATTGCTATGAAGCATATTTAGTACTATTATACACTATATTGATTAATTTCGTAGGCATTGTGTATGGCGAAAAAAGTTTTAATAATAGAAGACAACCAGCGTCTAATTCGTATTTATGGCCGAATTTTTGAAAAGTACGGCTATCAAATTATTTTTGCGCCTGACGGTAACGAAGGCTTAGCCAAAATGGCTAGTGATTCACCTGACGTTATTTTGTTAGATCTAATGTTGCCGGGCAAAGATGGCTTTTCGATTTTAGAACAAAAAAAGAATAACTCAACTTTGGCCAAAATTCCGGTGGTGGTTTTATCAAATTTGGGTCAAGAGGGCGATAAAACTAAAGCTTATGATTTAGGGGCGAATGATTATTTGGTGAAATCGGAAGCTAGTATTAATCAAATTGTAGATGTGGTTAAAAAGTATCTCGGTTAATTTATCCACACGATAACATCTTTTAATTGATAGGCCATTGCGTTTATGGTATAATATATAAGTTCTATGAATCAAATAAAAAATATCGTTTTATGATAAAAAATAAAATAAAAGAATCACTACTAAAACTTAAGTTGAGTAAACTACAATCCGAGGGGCAAAATACCTGCGAAGACGTCGGTTTTACTTTGCTTGAGTTACTGATAGTAATTTCTATTATTGCTATTTTATCAACAATTCTAATTATTGCATTAAACCCTGCTGAAACGTTAAAGAAAGCTCGTGACGTCCAACGCCTAGCAGATTTAGCAGCAGTTAAAACTGCTATTTCAATTTATATTACAAACGCCACTTCAACAATCTATTTATCCGGAGATGAGACTAGTACTCATTGCCAAACAACTTCAGGTACATACGCATCAGGCGACAGAGTTTATTATAGTGTTTCTCAAGCCGGCACAAGTATTACTGATACGACCATTGATGGCGGTACTTCGTTACAACCGGCGCCAATTCAAGTTGCCACGGTCGCTGAAATTGGTGAAATTGACGGTTCTGGCTGGGTGCCAGTTAATTTAAACCGGATTACTGGCGGGTCACCAATTTCTGCGTTTCCGGCCGACCCAACTAACACCATCTCAACCGCGGGCGCTGTTACCACTTCCGATTTAACTTATCGTTATGCTTGCCAGAGCACACTCAACACTTTTGAAATTGATGCTCGCCTTGAGAGTCAAGCCTTTACTTCTGACGACAACAAACACACAACCGATGGCGGCAACAATTCAAATGTTTACGAATCCGGTACGGACTTAACAATTATTGGCACTGGTTCAGATTTTTAAACTACGGCATTGTGAAAATTCTATTAGTTTTGTAACTGATAGAATTTTTAGTTTGTAATATGCTTCAATTCTTAACCAACTCTTTATTACTCGTTGAAGTACCAAAAATAGCTTTTGTGGTTATTTTAGTGATTACCTCTAAGCATTACTTTGCTGATTCACAACCTAGTTTAAAAAAATTATTTTACGGGCTAATAATTTTTTACATTGCTTACGGTGCCACACTAACCGCATTGCAATATTGGGCTTGGTCTGGAGCCGGTCCAACACGATGGTTTTTAAATCAAGCCTTGGGAGAAAATGTCCCGCTGACATTTTTTTGGCGACTAAATCCAATCAAAGATAGCTCGTTTGGATATTTTGCTTTTTATACTTGGGGGCGCTTTTGGCTCAACATTTTAATTACCATCCTTGCCAGCCTTGCTTTTCAATTTTTATTAGCCGGACTGCGCCAATTTAATCGGCGTTGGCTAACAGCTAGTGACGTTTGGTTGGGGTCAATCGGATTGCTATTATCAGGCTATCCTGGTCTCATCGTTTTTTTTATATTAACTTTTGTCTTCGTTTTAATTTACGCTTTTATTCGCTTAATTTTATATAAAAAAGTTTACACCACGATTGGCATACCTATGATAATTGCGGCACTTATCAGCATATTATGGGGGGAAGAGCTAATTTTTAGTTTAAATTTAGGTGTATTTAATATATAATAAGGGTAGTATATTGACTTAAAAATCGCGTAACATGCACATAAGTAACGAAAAACTTAAATCAATGTTGTTAGATTCCGGGTTTGTGGATGAAACAAGCATAAATTCCGCTATTGACCAGGCCCAAAGAAGTAACGAGCCGGTAACTGAGGTCTTAACCGAGAGAGGTGACGTGCCAGAACAATACATGGTGGAGCTATTGACTCCATATTTTGGAGTAAACACGGTTGACTTAAATAATGTTTCTATTAGTCAAGAGGTATTGCACTTAATTCCAGAGTCGTACGCTCACGCTAAAAATGTAATTTTATTTGAAATTGATACCACCCAAAAAATTGCTAAGGTTGCCATGCTTGATCCAATTGATTTTGACACAATTGAATACTTACGGCAATTGCTTGATGCTTGGGTAGAACCGTACTTAACCACCCCTTCTGGTTTAAGGCGGGCGATGATTTTATATAAGCGAAAAATTAGCGAAGACTTCAAACAAAGCATCCAAGAAAATATCAAAAAATCTATCACCACAAGCGCTGAAGGCAATTTATCTAAGCTGGCCGACCAAGTGTCAATTGTCTCAATTATTGACAACATAATTGGACAGGCCGCGGCGATGGGAGCATCTGATATTCATTTTGAGCCGTTAGCTAACGAGATACTAATTCGCTACCGCGTGGACGGTATTTTACAAGAAGTGATTTCTCTGCCAAAACAAATCGCTCCCATTCTAGTAGCGCGTGTAAAGATTTTAGGCAGTTTGCAAATTGATGAACATAGCAAACCCCAAGACGGTCGTTTCCGGCAAGAGTTGCTAGACCAGCCAGTTGATATCCGGGTAAGTATCATACCTGTTTACTACGGCGAAAAAGTAGAGATGAGAATTTTAAGAGGCTCAACACAACGTTTCAGCTTAGAGGATTTAGGCTTGTCTGGCGCCGCGATGACGATAATTCAAGAAGAAATTAAAAAACCACACGGAATGATATTAGTAACGGGGCCGACTGGACATGGTAAAACTACCACGTTATATGCTTTTATTCATATTTTAAATACGCCGAAAGTCAACATCGTCACTATTGAAGATCCAATTGAATACGAGGTTTCGCGAATCAATCAAACTCAAGTCAATCCAAAGGCTGGGTTAACTTTTGCGAATGGTTTGAGGTCATTACTACGGCAAAACCCGGATATTATATTAGTTGGTGAAATCCGCGATGAGGAGACGGTTGATATTGCCACACATTCAGCCTTAACTGGACATTTAGTTTTGTCGTCTTTGCATACCAACGATGCCGCTTCAACTGTTCCGCGCTTAATTGACATGAAAGCGGCGCCGTTTTTACTGTCATCGACTTTAAATTTGATTGTAGCCCAACGTTTAGTCCGGCGAATATGCCGCGCTTGCGTGGCTTCATATAAAATTACTTCTGAAGAGGAAAGGCTAGTAACTGCCCAGTTATCCATTAATGAGTCAAGTGAGCGGCGAATTCAAATTCCTCAAACATTATATAAAGGCCAAGGCTGCGACAAATGCAACAAAGAGGGATTTCAAGGACAAATTGGAATATTTGAGTTGCTCAAAGTGTCTGAGGAAATCAGAAGGCTTATTGCCAAAAAAGCCCCCGCCGCGGAGATTAAAAAAACCGCCATCAGTCAAGGCATGATTACGCTATTTGAGGACGGTATTGCCAAAGTTGCCCAAGGCGTCACTACCATGGATGAGGTAATTAGAGTTGTTAGGGAATAATATGCCAAATTTTTATTTTGAAGCATCTGATACTCAAGGGATTGTCCACAAGGGGGAGCACCAGGCCCCGAGCAAGGATGTGGTAGCGCAGTATTTAAGGGATCGTAAATTGATACCTTTAGTTATTAAATCAACTGAAAAAAAGAACCGCCTTTCTTTTTTGCAAATCGGTATTGGTTCAAAAGTATCGCGGGTTCAAATTATTTTTCTGATTCGCGATTTATCAATCAGCCTCAAAAGTGGATTAAGCATTTTGGAGACTCTGGATATTTTAGCCTCAGACACCAAAAACCCGACACTTAAAAAAATATTAGTTGATGCTAAAAACAATTTAAGTAAAGGCCAGGATCTATCAGATACATTGGAGCAATACAGTAAATATTTTCCTCAAATATATATCGGCATGATTCGAGCTGGTGAAGCTTCTGGCAATTTAGGTGAAACTCTTTCGGACGCGGCAGTACATTTAAAAAAGGACTACGAGCTAACCAAGCGCATTAAAGCAGCCATGGTTTATCCTATGATTTTGGTGATTGCTAGCGTCGCTGTGATTGGCTTGCTTTTAATTTTTGTTTTGCCAAACTTAATTGAAACTTTCGAGAGGGGGAATATTGAACTCCCGGCGGTAACCAAGGTATTAATTAAGGTTAGCGCACTGCTAAGTTATAGCTATGCCGCTGATTTTGTAGTATTCATCATCTTTTTATATTTAATCACTTACTTCAGAAAAACCAAAATTGGTCAAACAATTTACGCTAAGCTATCAAATGTGATGCCCATGGTTAAAGAGTTAATGCGTAAAATTGCGATAGTTAAGTTTACCCGGGCCATGGGCTACTTATTGACGTCCGGTATGGGCATTACAAAGTCGTTAGAATTTGCCGCTGACTCTGTTGGCAGAGATGAGTATAAGAAAATAGTCCATCAATCATTGGAATCGATTAAAAAAGGCAATGCTTTGTCAGACACCTTGGATCAATATCCAAGCCAGTTCCCCAAATTACTAACAGGCATTATACGCGTTGGGGAGACTACCGGCAGTTTGGAAAATGTGTTTAAGCTATCTTCGGAATTTTATGAGGAAGAAGTTGATAGTTCACTTAAAACCTTGCTGTCTTATTTAGAGCCGGTGCTTTTGTTAATAATGGGGCTAGTCGTCGGCGGAGTGGCATTTGCTGTATTAATTCCAATTTACCAATTAGTCAGCGGTTTTTCATAGTATGATTAGGAAAATTATAGCCGACAATAAAGGGGTTTTGTTTTTAGAAATACTTGTCGTGGTTGCGATAGTGGCGGTAATAGTGACCTTAAGCGCCCAACTAATCGGCGTTAGTTTAGTCGCCAATGAAAAATCAGGCGAACGGGGTATCGCTTTAAGTTTGGCAAGTGAAGAATTTGATTATGTTAAAGCGCTATCAGCTGCCAATTGGCAATATATTTATGATTTAAACACCAAGGGCACATCCACA
>PEZZ01000036.1 GCA_002773845.1 Candidatus Buchananbacteria bacterium CG10_big_fil_rev_8_21_14_0_10_42_9 | reverse complement strand
GCGGAAAAACCAATTAGCATATGATTTAAGGCCGGCTCGTTTGTCTCTTGAGACAAATCTTTAAAAAAATTAGACGCGAAATGCTCCGTCGCCATAAAATTGACTAGCTCGCTAATTGTGTCGTCAAAAACTTCATCTTTATTTTGCTCCCTAACTTTGACAACTTCTTCGTCTTTTATTGGCTTATAGCCAATAATATCCAGATACCGACGCAAGACCATGTAGTGCACATAAGCTTCATACCCTTCAGTTGAGAACATAGCAGTTGCCTCTAAGTCATACCAGAAAAGCTCCATTACCTTGCTTATGTAAACCGGAAAAAATGACTCTATTAAACATGCTTCACGCAATAAATCCAAAACTCGCACATTAGCTAAAGCTTTACCTTGATCAATTTCAATGCCGCCCGTTTTTTCGGCGAAAATTTTTTCTTCAATATTTGATAATGTAGACATATTATTTGGGCTGAGCTATAACCATGGTCTGTAAACCATGTTGATCTTGATAAACTCTTTTAGGGCTCAACCCAGAGGCATCAACTAATTCAGTGATATTATCCCGGTCGCGGTAATAAGTGTGCAGCTCGGCAATATTTCGCAACAAATAATCTGAAAGTTTGTGAGGTGTCATCGCTGAGGTAACTAATCGACCGTTATCGACTAAATATTTTTTAGCCAAACGGAAAAACCTCATCGTATCATCGTCAGTTAAAAATTCGGTAAATCCCATGCTTATTATCATATCATATTTATTACTGCCCCAAGATAATTCACTGAAAGCATTGCCGCCACGAAAACTAATCTTAGATTTATACCCGGCAGCTTTTGTTTTAAGCTGATTTATCAATTCGACATCTAAATCAATACCATGCCACTCTACATTACCGCTAAAATTGTCTAACGCCTCCAAACTTTCTATTGTTTCAAACATTTCGCGCGCTAAACCGCAAGGGACGGCTAAAATTTTTATTTTTCCTGTTTTGCCCGACTGATTAATCAACTTGTCAATTTCGACCTTGGCAAATAAATAGCGGGCTCTAAACGATTGGGCTGATTTTAAGCTAAGCAAAATTTTGTCCAACAACTTGCCGATTATCAGTCGGCCGCTAGCTTGATTACCATATATATGATCCGCAAACTGATAACTGCCAGAATTTTCAATTCCCTCACGGCTTAAATCGCTCAATCTAAGTAAATAATACAACGGAATTAAATGTAGCCGGCCTTGGCTGAATAATTTACTTGATATTGACTCAGATTTTCTTGTACGATTGTAAAATTTACTCATAAATTTTAACTACCTTTTGCCAGAGGTGATTAAACTAGCTGCCACAATTCGCTCTAAACCTAATGCTATGCAAGCGCTATAAACGTTATTACCTGAATTAGTTTTTATTTTAAAGCACTTCCCAAAATAATCTTCGTGCAAATTGGTTGAAGCTAAGGCCGCCTCCCTCCGACCGACAGACCAACGGTACTCTTTTTTTAACTCTTTCAGTTGCTGCAAAATTTTTTCTCCGCGAGCCATCCCGAGATAAAAACTATCCTCGCCAGCATGCCATTCACCTTTTAGGCCGAAACGTTTAAAGGCGCCTGTCAGCTTGCCTTTTGCCGACTCAACCTCTCGGCGAACAGAGTTCTCTTCCCCGATGTACACAATTTCTGACATAGTAAAAAACTTAAGCCGAAAAGGATCATGGCCTTGAGGCTCTTGTCTGGCACATGCAGCATTAATCACGTATGTATTGTTTCGCTTAGCTAAGCTGTTACTACGTAAAAAATTATAAACATGCAAGCAGGCAGCTGGTGAAAAATACATATCCCCGCCGTGAGGGCTTTTATCTCGGCAGCTGGTGAGTTGCTTGGGGAAGAGCTTAAAATACTGGGAAGTAGATAAAACGTCTCGATTAACCGTGACGGCTGGCTTAAAATTTAAAGCCTCTGGGGCTAAGTTTCTAAAAAAATCACTCCACTGATCAAATATTTCCAAGGCCGGTCCGGATAATAAAACTTGACCATTGGAATAATCAAATCCAGCGAGTTGTAATTTTTTAATCGTACTATTCATTAAAAAATTTTTTAATTATGGCATTAACAGAAGCAAAATTAGACATCAATATTTCATCGTTACTTAACTTCCGGCCTAATTTTTTTTCCACAAAACCAATTAGGTACAAAATATTCATAGAATCAATATAGCGGCCCTTAAACAAATCAGTTTTTAAATCAACTAAATGTGAGCTGTCTTTGATTATATGGTTATTAATATAGTCTAATAATTCTTGCTCCATTGCTTTAAATTTTTTTACCCCAACCTACTTCCAGGCAATATTTAACTACCCGACTATAATATTCGCCAATGTGAGGGAGTTGTTTTTGATAATCAGGCAATGCTAAAATTGTATTTGTCATATCAAATTCTTTTGGGTAATTCAACTGATGAGCAAAATGTTGCATAGCGCTCATGACTTTATGAATAAACGGATTTTTCGCCTGTTTGGCAGAATCCAAAAAAAGATTGAACGCAGATTCGCTCGTGATAACCGGTTTGGGATATTGGCGTTTTTCCCAAACGGGATCAAAATTGGCCAAACATTTATAACTTTCATCAATCATTTCTTGCAGTGTAAATGATTTGTCATTGCCAGAGACGATATGGTAAAGGGTCGAGGCTTGAAACTTATTAATAAAAAGCTGAAAGGTAGTTTCGACGGCATAATCGGTTGGTATAAGATCAACTTTATATTCCGGTGTGCCCGGAATCATTGATGCTAATCCGAGGTGCATTAGCCTTAAGGACTGGTGCGGTGCTGTAAAATGGCTCACTCCTCCGGTTTGACTATCGCCAATAATTGTAGAAAAACGGTATATCGCCGCAGGTATATCATCCCAATGTTTAATAATTAACTCTTCCGCTTCATACTTTGACTGTTCGTAGCTATTCACAAAACCGTCCGAGTGACGATACTCATTCTCCATAACTGTGCCGGTGCGCTTGCCGCTGACATAAGCAGTGCTAGCAAAACCAAACTGTAATAAATTTGGGCACTGTTTGGCAAATTCTAATATATTTTGTGTGCCAACCACGTTAATAGATCTGGCGACTTGTAAATCCAAATCAAAACGTGTACTTGCTGCCAGGTGAAAAACATGAGTTATTTTACTAGCTAATTGGCTTAATTGTAATTTTTTCGATAACTGTGGCTCAACTATGTCACCGCTAACAATTTCAATTCTCTTTAAAACATCAGGTGAGTTTTTATTGTTCAAAAACTTTTTTACAAAATCTTTCTTACTCAAATCCTCTCCTTGTTTATGAACTAGCAAAACAACCCACATGTCCGTCTGGTCAAGAATTTTTTCGGTGAGGCAACGACCAATCATGCCAGTAGCGCCGGTAATCAAAATGGTTGATCGCATATTAGTGTTCCAAAATCAGGCAGGTCCAGTTTGCACCAAAACCAAAGGTAAATAAAACTAAAATGTCACCCGATTTTAGCTCGCCGCTTTGTTCCATATCTTTGAGGTTAATAATATGATCGCAAGAAATTGTATGACCTAGGCGAGAAATATTTTGGTGCCAAATTTTTTTATCCGACACTCCGAGGAGCTCAGATAAAATTTTCCAGCTTCGCTGGCTAACATTGTGAGGCACAAACCAAATAACATCTTCGAGAGAAAGATTAGCCATTTCTAAAGCAACCTTAATTACTCTCTCGGCCATTGGGAAATAAGTTGCTAACAGCTCTTCTTCGTGATTTTGGGTATCCCAATAATAAGATTTAGTTTCTTGATAAAATGAAATCACTTTATTTTTAGGGCTATCTTTTTGAACTAATAAACCGCCGGCTCCATCACTAATAAGATTATACATAATCTCGCGTGATGATTGCGGTGGTAAAACATCAGCTGCCAAACAGAGGGCGGCCTGACTGTCAGAACTAGACAATAATCGGGCTGCCATATCAACCATAGATAACGTCCCGCCACAACCTTGCTCTGTTAACTTAATAGGGTTAGCAACCGGGCTTAAATTTAATTCATGGTGCAGTTTAGTGACTGAATAAGCAAACATGCTCAAGTCGCTTGATTGGGCAGCGTCTCGGCTTAAACCAGAATACAAAAATAAATTTCCAATTTCTGCCTGCGGCAAATTGACTGACTTTAGTATTGATGTACCTATTTCTTTCAATGCAACAGAGATAAAATTATGCTGCTCACTAATGAAGCACCGCTCAAAACCAAAATCTTTCAAAAGTTTTTGATTTGAGGTTATTTTACCCGATTGCTTAAGTTGACTGAGGCTATAACTGGCTTTGGGTAAGCTATAATCTAAATGACTAATTCCAATTGATCTTTGCTTTAACATGACTTGTTCCCTTTTGGGCTAAACTCATTATAAACTCATCCATGGCAGTACTGAACACTGTCCAATAATCTTTTGACTGACTGTTAAAAATTAAACTTTGAAAATTATTTTTTTTAATATTGATTTTTTTTATATACAAATTTTTTGGTGAAATACCAAAGCCAATGCCTAATCCCTTCATCACCGATTCTTTAATTGTCCAAATGTAAGTTAGCTTCACATTTAGATTTTTATTAACATTGTTCATTAACCTCACCTCGGCATTACCTGCAATTGCATAAACCAAATCATCGGCATGAGGCCTAATTTTTTCTATATCAACGCCGACTATTTGCTTGCCAGCAGATGCAATCGCCCAGCCAAAAGAATGTGACAAAGAACAGTTAAGATATTCATAACCTTCTAAATAAGGTTGGCCAGAGGCATAATTTCTTATGACTAACTGATTTAGATTTTTAGCATCCACATGGCGCAAAACAGCTTGCTTTAAGGCGATCCGACCCGCTAGCCAATCTTGCTGTTGAAAATTTTTAACCTGATTGAAAATCAATTTTTCCTCATGACTTAAAATCCAATCTAAATCTTCAGCCCACCCATCCGTCAATCTATTTCCTGTAATTGTTAACTGCATATCGGGGATAAGTAAATTATTATATAATTTTGTTAGTATACTTGATTTTTTGCATCTATCAAATGATATAATAATGACAATGTCAGTATCACTAATTTACCTAAGCATTTACTGTATTTTTGGCTTTATCGCTTTATTGCGACCAAAAATGATACTAATCAAAGGGGAAACATTGTTAAAATTTAACTTTTTAACCCTAATCTTAGTGTTATTATTGCTTTCTTGGAAAGGTATGGATATAGGCTGGATGAATTATACTGTGTCTTTTGGTATCATAATCTTATCATATATAGGTCGCAAATTATGGTTTATATTAAAATGGGACAATAAGCTTGCAAACCTGGCTATAAAAAAGTCTCTCGAGTCTATACTTATTTCTTTTACTCAGGAAAACAAAAAATTTAAAATTACTATATCTGGAGAAGTTGTTGATATTTTAGCGTACGGTCCATTAATGAAATGTGGTATACTAAAGTTCACCCAGCATAAAAAGGTTGGAAAAATGAAAGTATTTTTAAAACTATTAAATAAAAAATTTAACTCCTTAGTGCCAAGGTTAATTATTAACTTAAAATAATATGCCCAGAGTAACTAGAATAGTTTCAATTGATGCTCCTAACGACAAAGTGATTGACTACATTTCTAATGTGGAAAACCACCCAGCTTTCATTTCAGCCCTCAAATCAGTGGACAACATAAATGGAGACTACAAAAAGCCCGGGACAAGCTGGGATTGGACTTTCGTTATGTCGGGCGTAGAATTGAAAGGCAAAGCAAAAACACAAAATTATGAGCCTGGTAAAGTTTATTCGTTTAAGACCGATGGGTCGATAAACAGTACTTTCACATATTCTGTGGAACCAGAGGATTCAGGTACGCGATTAAGCATTGATGTAGATTATGAAATACCAAAAAATGTGTTAGGCAAAGTGGTAGACGCAGCAGTAATTGAAAGATTAAACGAACAAGAGGCTGAACAAGGTGGTAATAACCTGAAAGCTATCTTGGAAGGGTAAGTATTTTAAAGTAGTTAAAAATAATATCAAGGCAAAAGCCTTGATATTATTTTTCACAATACTTTCATGCTGATAAAATTAATACAGTACACTTTTTACATTATTATGCGCCCAGTATTTTTTTATTTTTTAAAGGCACAAGTCAAAATTGAAAAAAATTTTAGTATTGAAAAAAATAAAAAATACATTATTGTTATGAATCATCCGTCCAAGCTTGATCCTTTTTTGATCCCCCTGATGCCCTGGCGAGTAATCTACTCGCTGACACCATTTACAGCACCAGTTACAGAAATTTATTACACAAAGTTTTTAAGAAAACTATTTCTAAAACTTATCAACGCCTACCCTATTAAAATAAGAGCCTGGACCTTAGAAGAATTTCTTGGAGAGACCGCTAAAAGACTTAACAATCAGCAAACAGTTATCTTTTTTCCAGAGGGCAAGGTAACCACGCTGCAGGCAGAAAGCAAGCCCCGGGCTGGACTTAACTATTTACTTCAAATTGAAAACACAGAGATAATTCCTATTAAAATAAAAGGGATTGAATTGATTACCTTGAGTGATTTTTTTCTAAGAAGGCGAAAATTAAATCTAAAAATTGGTAGCCCGATAAATCCAGGTATTTTTAAAAAGGGTACAGAATCTCCAATCGAAGTGTCCAAAAAAATAATGGGGCATCTTTATTCATTATAAAACTTATCCAGTGGCTAATTTACACACTTGAATAATGCGTTCGGCGCGTTTGCCTTTAATGCCGGTTAAGCGCGTTAGTTCATCTGGAGTTTTTGATTCAACTTCTTTACACAGCATTAGTTTATGCCGGGCAAAATTTTCAAATTCATGGTTTTGGATCTCATCAATAATCGTTAGTGGATAAAGGGCGCGATGATTAACCATGTCGGCAAGCGATTTATCTTTCGGGTAATTCCAACTTAGCATCGTCATGCCCTGGCATTTGGCGTATTCCAAAGAGTGATTAGTAAACCGCGCATTAGTCACCACCCAGCATTGATTAAAATTGGGCGTAGCGTTATGCGTTTTACTGCCCTCGCGCAAATCCATATACCGCGCCCAAGACGAGAGCGTTGTTTTAATGCCAATCTTGTCGTAAAAATTGCGGCGAAATTTCGCTTCTATAAATATAACCTGGCCGTCTTTTTCGGCGGTCACGTCTACTTCGTGAGTCGTGCATTTGCCTTGAAGTTCAAAGGGAGTTTGCGCTTTATAGCCGTAAGTTTTTAAAATGGACGCAATATATTTTTCAAAGTTGTAACCCGCCGGCCCCATCCGAATTAGCGCTTGGCGCAAGTTATAGCGTACTTTTGCACCCGGAGCAGACTTGCCTAATTCATTACGCGCGATTTTATAAATTTCGCGCGTGCTCATTCCCGGCTTCATTTTCTTTTCCACTTTGGCTAATACTTGTTCAACTAATTCTTTATTGGCGCCGACTTTAAGCAGTCCGCGGCGAAATTTGGCCGGATTGAATTCTTCAGTTGCCCCGTCTGATTTGGTTATGAGCATATGGTTTGTTCCCTCTCCCTGCGGGAGAGCACGCCCAACTGAACGATGTCAGTCGTTCGGGCGGTGGTTAGGGTGAGGTTACGTATTATCAATTATGGTTTTAACTACACCTTCTATATTATCATCAATTTCATTATTCCAAAACCTTAAAACTGTATAGCTGTTGGCTCCAAGGTATTGCTGGCGTTTTTTATCTTCTTCATTCTTCAAATGCTGGCTTCCATCACACTCAATGACTAGTTTTTTATCATGACAATAAAAATCGGCAACATATGGGCCGATCTTGAATTGTCTCCTAAATTTTAAATTGTTTATATTTCTATTTCTTAATTGCGACCGTAACCTTTGCTCCCATGGGGTCTGATTTTTCCTCAAGATTTGAGTTATGTGCATATATTACTATTCGCTACCTCACCCCTACCCTCTCCGAAACGGAGAGGGAGTTTTAAATATTAAATAAACTTCTTGCGCTTTTGGTTGTCGCCTCCGCCACTGCATTATAATCCATTTTTCGCAAATCAGCGATGCGGCGCGCCACAAATTCAACGTACTCTGGCAAATTGCGCTTGCCTCGATGCGGTTCAGGCGTTAAATACGGGCAATCGGTTTCAACCAATATTCGTTCTAACGGCACAGTTTTAACAACTTCATGTAGCTGTTTAGCATTTTTAAAAGTGACAATGCCGGTAACGCCAATATATAATCCTAGCTTAAAAAATTTTTCAGCTTGCTTCACATCGCCTAAATAACAATGCGCCACCCCTCTAAGTTTTGGGTAATCTTTCAAAATGTTGTACAAATCGTCATAGGCCTCCCGGCAATGAATGGACATTGGTAAATTTAATTCCAACGCCAATTCAATATGTTCGCGAAACATTTTGGCTTGGTCTTGCTTTACCTGATTTTGATCAAAACCTTCTGGTACATGAAAATAATCTAACCCACTCTCGCCAATCGCCACCACTTTTTTACTCTGGGCTAACTTTTTATAGGTTTCATACCCAAACACTTCGCCTCGTGTCTGAAAACTTATTTCGTTTTCGTCATAGTGACTCGGGTGGCGGTGCACCGGATGAATCGCAATGCTGGCATACACGCCTTCGTCATACATTTCGGCAATTTCTACTCCGCGCTTACTTGTTTCTTGCTGGGTTCCCACAAGCAGTGCCCAAGTATCTTTGGCTAATGCGCTATCAATAACTTCCCTCCAGTCATCCTTGAAGGCTTGGAAATGAGGATGCGAATGTGAATCAATTAAGCTTGGCATGTTGCGCTAAAAAAGTTGCGGTAAAATTGGAGAGATAAACTGAATAATTGACATCAAAAAATTAGCCACGCTAGAATCAGCGATGTGGTTTGCCAGCCAACTGCTAAACGGAAATTGAGCGACAACCACCAAAACCAAACCCAGCGACAACACGCCTTCAATTAGTCCTAAAACCGCGCCGGCAAAACGGTTGATAGTTTTCAAAAACGGGATTAAAGTAAATAATTTGAATATCTTATTGATAATCCAAAAAATAAAGCCAATTAAGCGATTAGCGACTGTGAATATAACTATAAAGGCGATTATTTTGGCAACATTGCCGCTGCCCAAAACAAAAGGTTCTAACCAGTTGGCAAACGGCAAATAATACACTCCGGCAATCCACGCCCCGCCGATAAATCCGACCAGGGCGCCAATGGTGTAAATTAAACCCAAAGCAAAGCCAAAGGCAATAAAAATAAACAAGATGAGAATTAAAATTAGGTCTAAAATGGTTAGAAACATATATTTATATTGTCATCCCCGACTTGATCGGGGATCCAGTTATATAATCCTGGATTCCCGCTTTCGCGGGAATGACATATTTATTTTATCCTTTCAAATAGCGGTTTACCTACTTCGTCATTTCGACCGAAGGCCAGCTTGTCCGGCCGAAGTGGAGAAATCTCATGCGGGGAATAAGGGCCAGGGTGAGATCTCTCGACTTCGCTCGAGATGACAGTGTAATTATTTAATCCTTTCAAATAGCGGTTTACCCTTTTTGATTTTTTTTGCCGAAAATTGTTTAACAATTTTTTCCGCCGTTTGGGGTAAGAATGGAATTAAAGCCTCACCAATGGCTAAAATATTGCCGGCTGCTTCACTTAATACCGTTTCCAATTTTTTATCCGCCCTGGCTTTTGCCAAATCCCATGGCCGCGCTTCAGAAATTAATTGATCGGTTAGCTGCACATTAAACCAAATTAGCTCAAGTGCCCGGGTGAAATCAAATTCTTCTATCGCCGCATCAATTTCAGCTTGAGCTTTTAAATTAGCTGACTCCCGGCCTGAAGTTATCTTAACATTATTTTGCTCAATTAAACCAGCTACCCGGCTTACTAAATTGCCTAAACCGTTAGCTAAATCAGCGTTATAAGCTTCCTTAAAGCGGTCTTCGGAATAATCGCCGTCTTGAGTAGTGGAAACATGCTTAGTGAAATAAAAACGGACAGGTTCGGTGCCAAAACGCTTAATTAAATCAAACGGGTCAACTACATTGCCAAGCGATTTCGACATTTTGTGGCCGTCAACAGTTAAAAAGCCGTGGACATAAACCGCGTTAGGCAGCGGCAACCCCGCGGACAATAACATGGCTGGCCAATAAACAGTATGAAAGCGAATAATGTCTTTACCAATCACATGTGCCTTAAAGGATTTTTTGCTCCAAAAATTTTTGTAATTTTTATTTTTCTCTTGGCCATAACCAAGGCCGGTAATATAATTACTTAACGCGTCAAACCAAACATAAATCACTTGGCTTTTATCCCCGGGCACTGGCACTCCCCAACCGCGGGCACGTTCAACTGAACGGGAAATACTAAAATCTTGCAAGCCAGATTTGATAAAACTTAAAATTTCGTTTCGGCGCGACTTTGGATAAATTTTTAATGTATCGAAAGCGATTAATTTTTCTAAAGCTTCTTGATAGTTAGTCAATTTAAAAAAATAATTTTCTTCGGCCACTTGCTCCAATTCTTTTTTGTGAGTTGGGCATTTCCCGTCAACTAAATCATCTTCTAAGTAAAATTGCTCACAGCCAACGCAATATAAACCTTCGTAAGATTTTTTATAAATGTCCGATTTCTTGCATGCCAACCACAGCTTTTGGGCGCCGGCAAAGTGCTCTTTGGAAGCGGTGCGAATAAAACCGTCACGAGAAATTTCCAATTTGTCTTTAAGTTTAACGAATAATGCCGCGTTTTGATCAACTAACTTTTGAGTCGGAACGTCTTTGGCTTCAGCTACCTGTACATTTTTTAACGCGTTGTCGTCACTGCCGGTTAAATAAAAAACTTCCGATCCTCTTTGGCGGTGAAACCGGGCCAAGACATCAGATTGGACATATTCCAAAACATGGCCGATATGCGGGGCGGCATTGACGTACGGAATTGAATTAGTGATTAATACTTTTTTTGTCATATGATTATTTGTCGTCCTTGAGCGCTAGCGAAGGACCTCTGAGATTCTTCGCTTCGCTCAGAATGACACCTATCTCCCCTCAACAATTACCACAAATTCGCCTTTAGTTGAATCGTTTTTTAACTTTTCCAAAACTTCTTGTGTGTTTCCCCGATAAATGGTTTCAAATTGCTTGGTTAGCTCACGGGCTACAGCTATCTGTCTTTGGGGCGGCAAAACTTCAGCTAATCGTTCCAGTGTTTTTACAATGCGATGCGTTGATTCGTAAAAAATAACTGTGCGTTGGCTTTCATTGATTTCTTTGAATAACGTCTCTCTCCCTTTTTTGTGCGGTAAAAATCCTAAGAATAAAAATTCATCCGTCGGCAATCCGGAAATGGAAGCCGCCGCCGTGAGCGCGCTTGGTCCAGGAATTGCGACTACCGTAATGTCTGGATAGGCACTTACTGCGGCCACCAGCTTATTGCCGGGATCAGAAATTCCCGGTGTGCCGGCGTCGGTGACTAACGCAATATTTTTACCAGCCTTTAACTCCTGAATAATTTTTTGCACTTGGGGCGCTTTGCTGTACTGGTGATAGCTAATGCAAGGCGTAATTATTTTGTAACGCTCTAATAGGCGTTTAGTGTGCCGCGTGTCTTCACAAGCGATTAAATCAACTTTCATTAAAGTTTCTACCGCCCGAAAAGTAATATCTTCCAAATTTCCGATTGGCGTTGCGACAATGTAAAGCGTTGCCATAGTAAGCTCATTATGCATTAAAATTGGCTATTTTTCAACCTCTTTGGGTAATGTGCACACACATATTGCACTTTTTGCTACTCTGGGGGCATATGTCA
>PEZZ01000035.1 GCA_002773845.1 Candidatus Buchananbacteria bacterium CG10_big_fil_rev_8_21_14_0_10_42_9 | reverse complement strand
TTGTAGAAAACATATTTGACCAATCTTTCTATAAAGAATTAATCAAGTATTGGCCTAAAAGGTATTGGCTTGAACCGCCAACAAAAATTACCAAAAATTACGACCGAGGTATGGCTTGGTCGTATGGTGAGCCTGTGCCCGAAAGTTTTAAATACCACCCAACAGTGAAAAAAATGCTCGACTACTTACGGACAGAAAAATTCCAAAACCGCATTAAAAATTTTATTGGCAAAGATAAAGATTTTGTTTCGTATTCTTTCGCGATGCACAAATCATATCCCGGGACGCAAGTTGTGCCCCATCGTGACGGAATATACAACAATGATCTAGCTCAAAACGTTATCAACGTATTTTTCTTTGTTAATGGCAACGGAGGTAAAAATGCCGGAGGACTAACGTTAACCAACGACGCAATGGGAGACGATGTTATTTTTGAACCAACTAACTTGAAAAATTCTTGCTTGATTTACGATTCAAAAGCGCCATTCTACCACGGTTTCAAGCCTATGCGCTTAGGGCGATATCGATGGTCAATTGGCGCGCAATTCTTGGAGAAAGATTTTGTAGAAAAACAGTAACCACATGGGCAGGCTTAAAGCCTGTCCTTATTTAAACTCTTTTTTGATTCTCCATACAGCCGCAAATGCTTCCTTAACTTCTTGCAAAGAAAAGCTGGACTCCCCTCTTTCACGATTAACAAACACTGTTTTACGTTCAGCAAACTGCACCCCATTTTTATATAACTGGTATGCAATCTCAGATAAAACAATATAACCCGCTGATTTAAACTTTTCAAAGTCCAAGCTTTCAATCGCAGTGCGGCCATACACCCGGTAGCCCGTTGTGTAATCATGGATTGGGATACCTAAAACCAATTTAGCGTAAAAATTTGCCATGTGGCTAAAAAGCCTGCGCCTAATTGGCCAATTCTCGATTCGGCTGCCTTTGATATAGCGTGAGGCAATAACAACTTTGTTTGGTTCGGCTAATTTCATAAGTTCTGGCAATTCTTCAGGCGGATGAGAAAAATCCGCATCCATTTCTACAAAGTAATCATAATCTTGTTTTAAGCCAAATAGCAACCCTTCCAGCACAGCTGTGCCTCTGCCCGATTTAGATTGGCGCTTTATTAAGTAAATATTTTTATGCTGGCGTTGCTTTTCATTCACGATATTCCCTGTCAAATCATCGCCGTCATCCACCACCAAAATATCTAACTCTAAATCAAGCTTTAAAAGCCGATCTAATAATTCACCTATTGTCCCTTCTTCATTGTAAGTTGGCACAATCACTAAAATCTTAGACATATTTTTGAATGTAATAATCCACCGCCTTTTCCAACCCTTTTTCTAAATTAACCTTAGGTTTAACCGCATTTTTAAAAATTATTTTATTTGTCGGCTTGTCAGGCTTGCTTAAATCATGTTCAATCTTTAAAGGCTTGCCGCAAATTTTCAAAATCTTGGCTACCACCTGATTAACGGTGTAACTTTTAGCGTTGCCGACAATATACAAAAGTTTTTTGCCGCGCATAGCCGCCAATAAATTCGACACTAAATCATCAATGTACACAAATTGCATTTTACGAATTCCCTTGCCCCAAATTGTTAAACTGTTATTGCTTTTAGAAATTCGATCAATAATGGCGGGTATAAAATTAGCTGTTTTGGGATCGAAGTTATCACCCGGGCCGTAAATAGCGGCTGACCTCACTATCACAACTGGAATTTTTGATTGTTGATTAAAGGCTTTGATTGCAACCTCGTTAGCGTATTTGCCTAAAATATAACCGTCATTACTCCCCTGCGCTTCCATATAATTAACAATCGCCGAACTTAGATACACTACCTTCTTGACTTTTGATTTGCCTAGGGCTGCGAGAAACTGCATTAACGGCTTAACATTACCATCAAAAAATTCGAATGGATACTTAGTGTGATAGGCAATATTCTTCTTATAGCCAGCTAAATAATAAACTTCATCAATATCCTTCAATATCTTTTGGCAAAATTGTTTATCCTCTAATTTTCCATAATATACTTTTACGCCCGGGGCGGTAAATTTTTTTTTCCGGGTGGTTAAAAAAAGCTGATGGTTTATATTTCTCAGCTGTTCAATTAAATGCAATCCTACAAAACCTGCGGCTCCAGTAATCAATATTTTTTTCTTGCGCCGTGCCATTAATCAATTAGTTTAGCATTATTATTTTCCTCGTTTTTCAAATCGTATTCAGCCATCATCTTGACTAACTCTTTAAATTTTACTTTAGGCTCCCAGTTAAGCGTTTTTTTAGCCTTGCTGGCATCGCCTTGCAAATGATCAACCTCTGACGGCCGCAAATATCTGTCATCAAGTTCAATAATGGTTTTACCTGTCTTTTTGTCAATTCCCTTTTCGTCTCTCCCCTGGCCTTGCCATTCTAAATTAAAGTCCATATGCCGGCAGGTTTCTTCAACAAACTCCCTAACCGTATGTGATTCACCTGTAGCGATAACGTAATCATCTGGCTTTGGTTGCTGCATAATTTTCCAAGCCACTTCCATGTACTCCTTGGCATAACCCCAATCACGCTTGGCTTCCAGATTGCCAAGCTTTAAAATCTCCTGCTTGCCTAACTTAACTTTTGCCAAGCTTTGAGTGATTTTCTTGGTGACAAAATTTTCTCCGCGCCGTGGCGATTCATGGTTGAACATCGTTGCGTTCGTTGCGTGTATACCATAAGCTTCCCGATAATTTTTTATAATCCAATACGCATACACCTTGGCCGCGCCGTAAGGACTGCGGGGATAAAATGGCGTGTTTTCATTTTGTGGCGTTTCTACGGCCTTGCCAAACATCTCACTGGTTGAGGCTTGGAAGAATTTGGTCTTTTTTTCCAAACCCAAAATTCTTACCGCCTCAATCATGCGTAATACGCCAACGCCATCAACATTAGCGGTGTATTCAGGGGTTTCAAAAGACACTTGAACATGGGACTGGGCACCTAAATTATAAATTTCATCTGGCGCGACACGTTTAATAATCCTAAGCAAGCTTGAAGAATCAGTTAAGTCTCCGTAATCTAGATAGAAATTAGGGTTACGGTCAAATAAATGATGGTGTAAATGCTCAATCCGCCATCGGTTAAACGTTGATGAGCGACGAATTATACCATGCACTTCATAGCCTTTATCTAATAGAAACTCCGCCAGATATGATCCGTCCTGGCCGTTAATGCCTGTAATAAGTGCTTTTTTCATACCACATTGGAAATAAATGTTAATTTACTCTTCACTTTTTTACCCCGCAATTTCTAGCGGGTCATAGTTTAGCTATGTAATCTTTAACTGTTTTTACAATATAGTCAAGCTCCGCTTTTCTCATTCCTTGGTGGCATCCTATATAAAAACCATTGCTATTTATCCATTTGGCCACCGGAAAATTATTCTCTTTTAACTTATAAGTTTTTTTATAAAACGGCTGAGTGATTAAGGGAAACATATCGCGTGTTTCAATTCCTTTTTTTTCCAACGCATAGACTAAACTCTGTTTGTTGGCCCGGCTACCTTTCTTAATGGCTATCGGAAAAATCATAAATGAATGCTCCGCCCCTTTCGCCCGAATCGGTAATTGTAAATCTTTTTCAAGATCTTTTAGGCAGCTGATTAAATAAGATGCATTCTTTCTTCGCGTAGCTATAGTTTTATTAATTGTTTTAAGCTGGGCGCAACCCAAAGCTCCTTCTAATTCGGTTACGCGAAAACTATAGCCCGGCCTAACAAAATTAAATCGCCGAGAAATTACTTCTTGTAAATCTCGGCCAAACTTACCTTCATCATCATCAATGCTGATATAAATATTATCCCGGCCGTGATTGGCCAAGCTTCTTAAAACTTCTGCATACTTTTTATTGCTTGTTAGGGCCAGGCCACCTACTCCCGTAACAATTAAATGAGCCACGTAGGTTGAAAAGCAAGCGATATCACCAAAACTGCCAACCCGCTTGCCTTGATATTTAGCATACATAGTTTCTGCCGAATCCTCTATAACTTTCAACTTGTACTTGCTGGCAATCTTTAAAATTTTATCCATTGCGGCTGGCTGGCCAAACAAATGTACAGCCATAATCGCTTTGGTGTGCTTAGTTATTTTAGCTTCAATTTTGTCTGGGTCTATATTGTATGTTTGTGAGTCAACATCAACAAAAACCGGTTTTAAATTATGATCAACAATTACATTGGCGGTAGCTACAAAAGTAATAGCCGGGCAAATTACTTCATCGCCATCTTGCCACTTTTCTACCTCCTTCAAGCAAGCCACAGCTATACGTAATGCGCCGGTCCCGCTATTTACCATCACGCCAAATTTTGCTCCGTGGGCTTGGCTGAACTGCCTTTCAAAACGCTGAATAAACGGCCCGTAAGAAAGCCGCTTAGAACTTAAAACCTGGTTGATGTAGCGCTTAGCAAGCGGGCTAATTTCCAGACTGCCCACCCCCAGCTGTGACTTATTAACTGGCATTAATACTCAATATCGTTTTTGGCACTGATTAAATCGACATCTGATATTCCATCAAGTTCACTTAAAGACTTTGTAAAAACATCAATGTCGGCCACCTTGATAAATTTGACATTAAAACTGTACTCTAACCTCCGCCCGCTTTCTTTAGCTGACACATTAAGCAAATTATCATATTTCAAATATTTATTAAAAATGTCACGCATTTTATCGTTAGAAAATCTATCGGAGTGGGCTGTGAAATTTAAAACATAATCATATTTACGAATTGAACCAAAATTCATCTTAGTTAATGCATAAATAATAATTACTGCGAAAATAGTTGTTACTATCGCGATGCCGTAATTATTCGTGCCCGTGGCAAGTCCAATTGCTACGACCAACAAAATAAAAGCAATGTCTTTGCTATCTTTAATCGCCGTTCTAAATCTAATTAACGAAAATGCGCCAAATGCCCCAAAAGCGCGCGCCACACTATTGCCAATTACCATCATAATTACCGCGATCAAAACGCCAATTAAAATTAAAGTAAAAGTAAACCCTTGCGAATAAGACAAGCCTCGATGCGTATTCCGATACGTCAACGCAATAATATAAGATAATATAAAAGCTAAAATAATATTAAATACCGCAATTGTTAAATTAGCTGGTTCGAGCGTTAATCCGCTGGTAAAAAAATCAGTAGGCATATGTTATGTTACTTTATAATTATTATCATCAAATCGCGGCATATTGTGCCTAAGCGCATTACAATATTTTGAGTAAGCTAGGCGTTGCAATTGATATTTTTGAATAATTTTGTGAAACCAAACAGGCAAGATATTATTATATTTTAATTCCAGCACAGTTCCTTCAGGATAAACTTCAACCAGTCGTCCATGTACATCGTTTAAATCGTGCTGACGTCTGGCTTTAATGTTGTAATCAAAAGTGACTCTGAATCTTTGATCCCGCTTGCTAATTAAAGCTTTGCGGTCATAGCTTATAAACAATTTTGGTTGCATTGAATTACGTTGCTTGAACCAAAGTAATTCACTTAAAAACATATCCTCTGGATCTTGACGAAGCAGTTGCCTTAATGAATTATCAAAATTCTCCCTAGCGGCTTGGTCGGCTGTCAGCTTAATTCTGTCTTTAATTGCCAGGGCATCATTTTTTCTTTTTATCTCGGCAAAAATAGGAGTAACGCCTAAAGTTAAATTATTGTAGTAGCGAAAGCGCAATTTTTTCCTATCCACAATACCGCTTTCCTTATCCCAAAAACAACCGTAATCAGGGCTATCAAAATACAAGCTATTAACTTGATAGAAATCCTGGTCAGTTGCTTGAATATAAGGATCCCACGCCATGTATTTTAAAAGCGTTGGGATCAACTTGTCAGCCTTGGCTTTGGGTAAATAATACTTGAATTCGTATCTTTGAAAATGTAATTTAGCTTTTTCCATATTATAAATTTAAACCAATCGGTGCCTCTGCCCAATCTATGCCTAACCAATCCTTCAGCACCTGTTTATTCCCACTATTTACAAACAATATAGTATCGGTTGCTGGGCTAATTGTAAAGTCTTGGCTTAAAACCGGATATATGTTTATATTCCCCTCCCCTTCATAATCTTTTATATCGCTAAAATTAACATTAATTTCAGATTGTTCGTCAACTTGAACATCAATTTGATTATCCCAAATAATGCTGTTATAAACGCGGCCCACCCCACCGCCAAAAACCGGCTTTTTAACATAAGCGTTCAGTCCAATATCATTATTGACAATCACATTGTTTATAATTTGTACATCAGACGCGTCTTTAATTTCTATGCCAATCAAGCACTCATTTAATACATTGTTGTAAATTACCGTATCAACTGATCTCTCTCCCACGCTAATACATTTATCACCAGAGCCGTGAATTGTATTTTGATTAATCAAAACCGTTGAGCCGCTCAAATCAATGCCATCATTTCCGTTATTAACAAACAAATTGTTTGAGATCTCACCCTCTTTTATAAAATCAAAGTCAACCGCATCGGCGCTATTAACTGTGAAAGTGCTATTGGACAATTTAGCTTTAGCTGATTTAACGTTTAGCGCATCATCGGCGTTTGCCCGGGAGGCGGTAAGGCGTTCAATTACAACATCGTTATGATAAATTGACAGCATACCAGACATATACACGCCATTCACATAAGCGTCCTTGCCATTGTCAACAATAAAATATCGAAATCGGCTCTCTAAATCACTATTTAACACACCAAAAACTCCCCAAGGTTCAGTTGTCAAGCCAATAATTTGAATTGGCGCTACAGGTGTGCCTTCAGCAATCACGTTGCTGTAACTGATTATTGATGTACCCCCCGACAATCGTATGACCGTCCCGGGTAGTAACCGCAAGGTGTAACCTTGCGGCACAATTACAGTGTTAGTAAAAAAATAGCTTCCAGCCGGTAAGATTATTTCTTTACTACTTTCATTAATCAAAAATTGGGGATAGCTAGACTTAAAGCCCTCAACGTCAGTAATAGCTGCAAGCCTTGCCAAAGCTTGGCCATTTATAATTTTCACCCTGACGTCTCCTTTTTTAACTTTTCTGTCTGTTATCGCATTAACAAAATTAAATGAGACATCAGCTAAGCGGCTAGAAAATTGTTCGCTTGTAATATTTTGACTAACGATAAAAATTCGGTGGCGTGTTAGTTCTGTTGTGTATTGTTGATTATTATTAGGTGATACACGTTTGGTAGATAAAAGAGCATCACTTGGCTCACTAATTAATGTGTCGCTATTATCAAGTTCGCCGTTATTATTGTAGTCATAATAAAGTTTGAAATCGCTAAATACTTCCTCATCAACAAATTCAACATCAACTTCCCGCACAAAAAAATCAGCCAAGCTTTGCACGTGGGCATCAAAATAAGCTAAAACGCTTTGGCCCAAAAATGTTTGGCTATTATCATCCGTTACATTGACATCTACAAATATTATGAAATCATCAAAAATATCGCTGGCTCGATTAAAATTGTTAATTATCTTTTCACGATGGTCTTGGTAAACGCTATCGGCAAAACGGTTAGTGTAAACTTTCAGCCTGTCTTTATAAACCGAGGTTTTAATTTTATCGTATGTTTCGTCGTAATAATTTAGGTCGTCTTCCAAGTTATCCTTATCGCTGGCATAGGTGTACAAAAGTTTATTCTTTTTATGTAAAAATTTTGGGTTACTAAAAATACGGCGAGCTAAAGTCCCGTACAAGCCAACATTATTGCGATACGCATAATCACTCTCCACATCCCAAGGCACAAAATAAAATTTGCCGGACGTATTGTTAAATAGCAATCGCACATTGCCAAAGACTTGATGGGCAGAATTAATTAATTCTTGATGCACTTGCCAGTTGTAAAAATTTTCTTGGTCAACTAATGTAAAAATTTGCCGGTTAAATTGCTCATCCGAAGCATTATGCAACAAATCAAGCAAAGTATAAAGTTCAGAATAATGATCATAATTGAATTGGCTGTCGTCAACCAATTTTTCCCAGCGGTCTAAATTATCCCACAAAGTATCGGAACGAGTTATGCCATCTTCCCCTAAATTTTCCTCTCCATAAAAATTGGTTTCGTCTGGCACTTCCCACTTTGCTAGCATCTCTTGGCTCCAATTTTCTATCACAAAATAGGCGCCATGGTTACGGCCGTTAACATGCAAATTGGCAAAGCTGCTTGGCGGGTGCAATAAACCAAGCTTATCGGCGCGATAATTATTCAATTGCTCCATCGCAAAGTAACGGTCATCCACAATGATAAAGCTTAAACGCCTAATGCCATTAAATAGTTTGTCTTTATCAAATTTTACTAAATACGATTTCTTTGGTGCGTTCCAATGAATTGCGTTAGCGCCCCTATACCTTACGTCAACATCATACTCCTCGCCGCCGTAACTAAATTTTGCAGGCACCCAAACCGGATCGGTGTAAATCACGTTACCAAAACCTTCCGGCAAACTATCATTTAGCGTTAGGATATCTTCTGGTTTTATTTCAAGATCATAGGTTGGAATTTCATCTTTTTTAAAAGCATACGCGAAATAAGTCAAATCAGAAACTTTACGTAACTTCCAATACAAAGGCAATAGGCGCACCAGGGCTGGATTCTCCCGCAGTAGCTTGGCGCGATAACTTGGACTGGTTAATGATTTAAACATCGGAATGGCAACTAGGCCAATACCAACAAAAACCACAACTATGCCAATCGCAATCTTAACACCGCTATTTTTACGCCGAACTATTCGATTGAATAACCTCTTTAAATTCATAAAACTGCTTTAATGCTAGCTGCCCGTTTGGCCCAAGTATATTCTTGCACATCCTCAAAAGCTTTTTGGGCGAGCTTATTTCGTAATTGTTTATCTTTAATCAGTTTTTGTAAACCTTCGGCTAACTCTTCTGAATTATCCGGTGAGACTAAAAGCGCGTTTGAATCGTTTAAAACTTCAAGCGTACTCGGCAAGGTCGTCGCTACAATCGGCCGCTTAGCCGCCATATACTCAAACATTTTCATCGGCGACATATAGTGACGAAAATGCGTTGTGTCCGGAAACGGCATCATTAAAATATCAAAAGCCTGCTGGTATTGAGCGAGCTTATCTTGGCCCACGCGCGGTAATAAAGTGACGTGGTTGCCAACTTGTATTTGGCTTACCACATCTTGATAAAAACTAATATCTCTAATATCACCACCCACAGCCACAAACTGTATATTAGGAATATTGGGGATTAAAATTTTCAGCGCCTTTAAAATATCGGCAATGCCTTTGTCCATATTTTTAGTTCGATAACTGCCGGTGTATCCTAAAATAATTTTATCGGCTGGTAATTTAAGTTCTTGTCGTGCTTGTGCTTGACTAATGTCTACAGCAAATGTTGCTAAATCAACTCCATCGTGGGCTACTAGGATTTTATCTTCGCCCACACCCATTTTTACTAATTGACGCTTTAACTCCCCGGTCACTACAATTATGTGATGACAAAGTTTATAATACTTTAAATACAGGTCCTTGCGCCCGGGCAGCGAATGCCCTTCCCACACTACCTTCTTGAAAAACTTTTGTAAAATCGGTAACAAGTACGCGTCCCGAGTATAAACCACAGTATTAGTTTTTGGATGCTTTAGTAAAAATGGCACCAGCATTAAAAGGAAGAAAAAAATCTGAAATTTAATATAAATTCCGTTGGGTAACTTTATTAACCAATGCGGATCAAAAGTTTTTAATTGCATTAAAGTAAAATTCTTTTGGCTATGGTAATGCTCAAATGGGCCAATACTTTTAAAGTTGGGGTTGCGCCTGGTTGGCGTAATAAGTTTTACCGACAAGCCGGCATTAGCAAAAGCTTCGCACATTTTAAAAATTTGATAGCCGTGCGCCTTTTCGGTCGGGATTCTGATATTGGCAATATATAATAAATTCATGAAAGTAGTATTTCCTCTCCCTTGATGGGAGAGGAATAAGGTGAGGGTGATTATTTCATTCTTTCCACAATGGCGGTAAATTTTTAAGTATCTCAATGTTGTCAAACCTCTTACTCTGTTTGGCGCCAACTTCTTTTGCCCATGACGCCATTCTTTTAATCCCCTCTTCAAAACTAGTCTGCGCTTTAAACCTTAGCACATTATTCATTTTTGAATGGTCGGAAAAAGCA
Organism: Candidatus Buchananbacteria bacterium CG10_big_fil_rev_8_21_14_0_10_42_9; assembly: GCA_002773845.1. NCBI lineage: Bacteria > Candidatus Buchananiibacteriota > Candidatus Buchananbacteria bacterium CG10_big_fil_rev_8_21_14_0_10_42_9. The sequence goes on along the minus strand of PEZZ01000035.1, from coordinate 40,369 downwards.
ACCTTCACTTCATTGCGTTCCGGCAAGTAAGTGATGTTCGGCGCATTAATGCCAAACTCTTTGGATACTAAATTAGCCAGATGATTTACAGTAAATGGCTCATCAGCGCCGACATTAAAAATTTGGTTATACGCTTTTTCATTAAATGCCGCATCGGCAATTACGGGTGCTACGTCGCCAATATAGCTAAACGCCCGCTGTTGTTCACCGTCTCCAAAAATTGTAAACGGTTCTCCTCGCATGGCTTGGTTCATAAAAATTCCGATCACATTACGATATCTATCACCAATATTTTGCCTTTCACCATACACATTATGGGGCCGAAAAATCACATGATTTAAATCAAACATCCGCTTCGCGTTTTGCAAATCTAATTCCACGGCATATTTGGCAATGCCGTACGGGTCTTCTGGTTCTGGCTTCATATCCTCGGTCATCGGCGATTGCCCGGCGCCGTACACTGCGATTGAGGAAGTAAACACAAAACATTTGACATTGTGATTCACCGAAGCGTTTATCAAATTAATACTGCCCAACACATTGTTATTGTAATTGAACTTACGAATAAAATGACTCAAGCCTTCGGCCGCGTAAGCCGCTAAATGAAAAACGTATTCAAACTTGTGCTCATTAAATAATCTATTGATTAATTCCTCATCATTAACGCTGCCCTCAACAAATTCGGCTTTAGGATTCACATTCTCTTTAAACCCACCGCTTAAATCATCCAAAGCCACAACTTCGTGACCACGCTCAATTAATGCGTCCACAACATGTGACCCGATAAACCCCGCTCCACCGGTGACAATTATTTTGCTCATATTAATTTAAGAGTTATTTCTATAGACCCTTTCCCGGAATTGGGTAATCCTCCCCTGTTAAGGGAAGAGTGGAGGGGTTTTGTTAACCCCCTATATCCCCCTTGACAGAGGGATTTCCCTACCTCACCCTGCCCCTCTCCCCAAGGGAGAGGGAACGTTGATTCATGCGCCTCGCATATACTCGATATATTACTCATAAAATAATTGGATAACTATAGATAAGGTAGCTACTAATAAAGTCGCTAAACCAATAACAATTATTATATTAGTTTTGCGATCTTGCCCAGTCCTATATGAAAGTTCATACTGAGTAGTCCTGGCATTACACTTACGGCAATAGATAATGCCCTTGTCACTATCCCAGGGCTCCCACTGATGCTCATTACAATTAGACATAATTTTCTATAATATGTTTAAACTGGTTACCTAATGCGTTGGGATTAAATTCTTGTTCATATAATTCTTTACCATTTTGCGCTATTTTTTCCAATAACTGCTTATCGTTTTTTAACATCATTATTTTATCTGCCAAATCTGTCCCATCATCAACCTCGCAAAATAAGCAATGCACACCATCTTTTAAAATTTCATCTGCCGCCAGGCTTCGCGCCGTCACCACCGACTTTTGGCAGGCAAATGCCTCGTAAATTTTATTCGGTATAACTAATTGCACTTTAGATGACTTGCCAAATAACCCCAAGCAAACATCAGCATCATGAATATATTTTAATAATTCATCGCCTTGGGCTGGCTCATGCCATTCAACATTAGAAATATTTTGCACCTGCTGCAACTTTTTCCCATCTTTCATTTTCTTGCCGCCGCCCACAAATACAAATTGCACACCTTTATCCTGAAGCTTTTTGGCTGCTCCGAGCATTGTTTCTATCCCGTGTAGCGGCGTCATCCAGCCCCACCATAAAACCTTAAACCTACCGGATGACTTTTTGCCAGAATAATAAAATTTATCGTGCGCCCCAATCCATATTCGGGAAAACCTTTTCGGCTTAGCCTTAAACGTTTTAACAAAATAATCAATATGCGCTTGCGTATCAATTACAACATGATCTGCCAATCGGCATGCCAACCAATCTAATACATAATAATACCATGCTTTTGGCGATTTTGGACTGCATACTTGGCGATCATAAACCATTGTATTATAAAGCGATAAAAAAGCATCAAAAATAATGGGCTTACGGGATAACACTTTGGCTAACGGCATAATTAAATGCCCCATATACCCAACCACCATAACATCGTACTGATCCTTTATTTCTTTATGCCGATTAATTAATTCCGAATACTTTTTAAAACCTTTTGCCCGTGAATTACACATTATTATTTCCACGCCGTTTTGTTTTAAGCCGTCTAATAAAATTCTATTGCGCGGATAATCAGGATCAAAAATGCCAAAGTAACAAACTGTCATATTACATTTGCTTGCGCCAATAATCTAAAATAGAAGGTACTGTCTCGTCTAAAAAATCAATTTCCGGTCTCCAGCGCGTTGCTGCAATAAACTTACCATTATCCCCTATCATCACTCCGCCGTCTGTCGGGCGTCTGTCTTTTTCATCTCTAACGATTTTTATATCTTTAACTTTAGAAATTGAAATCAATTTTTCTAAAATATCTTTGATAGAAGTGCCTTTGCCCGAACAAACGTTATAGACATGGCCCGGCTGGCATTGATTGACCGCTAGCCAATATGCTCTCACCACGTCACGCACATCGCTAAAATCTCGCACCGCGCTGTCATCACGTACTCTTATTTCTGGTTCTTTTTTACCTGCCTCAATTTCGGCTACTTGCTTAGCAAAATTTGAAATGCCAAACACTGGTGGGCGGCCGGGTCCGGTATGCTGGAAAGCCCGGATGCGTATTATTTTTAATCCGTAATTTGTATAATATTGATAGCCCATAAAATCCTGAGCAACTTTGGATATCGCGTAAGGCGAAAGCGGCCTGAGAGGGTTATTTTCACTCACTGGATTTTCATCTTCGGCGATTGTGCCGTACTCTTCGCAAGAACCGGCAATCAGAACAACTGGACCAAAGGCATCATCTTTAATTGCCCGAATAGCTTCCAGTAAATTAGATTGCCCAATAATATTAGTCTCCAGAGTTTTTTCCGGATTTTCCCAAGATGTACTGACATAACTTTGAGCCGCCAGATGAAAAATAGCATCCGGTCTAATTTCACTAATAATAGTTTTTAATCTGTCTTTGTCTAAAATATTGCATTGCAAAATATTAACACTCAATTTTTTTATGACATCGTTAACATCTTTTAAAACCAGACCAAAAATTTCCACTCCAGGATGCTCTTGGGCTAGATACTTGACCAAATGAGTGCCAACAAAACCGTTAACACCGGTAATTAAAACTTTTTTTATCATGTTACTGTCATTGCGAGCGAAGCGTCGCAATCTCTACAATCGATAGCTTAAATCCTCCCATCGATTATTTACGCTATTAATAAGAATTTCTTTTCTTTTTCTGCTATAATTTTTTATCTGCTTTTCTCTACTTAAAGCATCTTGAACATTATCATACTCCTCATAATAAACCAATTTATCGACATTATATCTCTTAGTAAAGCCTTCAACGACTTTTTCTTTATGTTGACACACCCTATTTGCTAGATTGCTGGTAACTCCAGTATACAGAACTGTATGCACTTTATTTGTTAATAGATATATGTAATATTTTTTCATAACGAGAGATCGCCACGTCGCTAGCGCTCCTCGCGATGACAATTTTATTTACTGTCTAGTATGTTGTACTATATTTAAAAATTTATTAACTAAAACTTCGTAAGTATAATTTTGTAATACTCGTTCGCGCGCCTGTTTGCCAAATTTTTCTCTCATTGGTTTATCTTTTAACATTTTAACAATGGCTTGGCTCAATGCTTCGGCATTATTTTTTGGCACTACAAATCCGGTTTCATCGTTAATGTTAATTTCGGGACTCGCTCCGGCATCAGACGTAATGACAGGCACCCCGCAACTCATCGCTTCAATCGTTATCATACCAAAAGCTTCCATCCAAATTGAAGGCACCACCACCGCATCAGCCGCATTTATGTATTCTACTAATTCACTAAAAGATTTTTTACCTATAGGCTTGGCTATCTCCATAATACTAAGCTTATCAATCTCTGATTTCATCTTGTCGTCCTCTCCGCCGCCGATTAAAATTAGTTGAAAATCATTTATTTTTTTCCTAGCCTGAGTCGATGCTTCAAGCAAAATACCTACGCCTTTTTCAGCGAAGTTAACACGCCCAACGAATAAAATCGTTAATTTATCGTCTAGGCCTAGCTTTTGCCTCAACGACCTTTTGTCATGCATGGGCTTAAATTCATCCTCTTCAATCGCGACTCCAATAATTTCGGCTTTAGATTCATCAAGTCCTAACTTTTTGCCTTCTTCAATTGCGGCTTGGCTTAAGAAAACAATTTTATCAGCCTTTTCGTAAATTACATCGGCATATTTCTTATGCGTTTTGCGGTCTAGCAAAAATAATCCAAATTGATTAGCCAAAGACCGGGACAATTTTGCCATTATCTTGAATAGCGTATCATGCGCTAAAATTTCTTGAATTGGGCGATTAAAATGCCAGTGCCAAGCAGTAATTTGACGAAATATAAACGGGGCTTTGAGTTTTGACTTAATTTTAGATATGGCGTATCCGGTTTCTCTGGCCTGCCAAACATAGACTACATCTAAATTTTCTTGTTGGTCTAATTTTAAAACTTGTCTTTGGGTTTGTTTTATATATACCCATCGAATAATCCTATTAACAGGAAATACCTTGGCTTTGTTTAACATTGGTGGGTAGTATCGAATAACTTTAACTCCATCAATATTTTCACTTCCTTTTTTTGTAAATGATAACCAAGGAGCGACCACGAAAACTTTATGGCCTTTTTCTACCAAGACTCTCATCTTTTGAATAAAATAATGATACGAACCAAGATGCTCGCCAATCTCTTTTTCCGTGCCAAATTTATATGCCACAACACAAATTGTCATGTCCCAAATTGTTGAATAATCTTTTTTACCAAGTTATCTAAATTATGTTGGCTTGAAACCACCTGGAACATACTGTCTAATATATTTTCTAATTCTATGGTTGGTAATCTCATAAGCTCTGATATCTTTCTGGCTAACGCCTCAGGATTATTAGCTTCAACCATTAACGTGACTGGTAAAAAATCCTTAAATGCTTCGTTGGATGTCAAAACCAGGCAACGGGCGGCCATGGCTTCTAAAATGGCTTTATCTAAACTGCCTGTGCCTGATAAATTGATAAATAAATCAGATTTTTTCAATTCATCGACAATTTTCTCGTTTGGAACCCAGCCCTTAAATGAAATATTATCTCTTAAATTGTGGTTGGCAACAATTTTTAATAAAGCGTCGTAATAACTTCGTTGCGACTCTATTGGTACCCCGCCTATAATAGAAAGATGAATATTGGAATCGTTTTCCTGGACTAACTTCTTAACCGCCAAGATCATCGTTTCATAATCTTTAGTCGGCGAGATGCGTCCAACGGTCACAATATTAAAGCGTTCGTCAACGTGCTTAGTGTCTGAGGTTTTAAAACGGTCTAAATCAATGCCATGGCCCACAACTAACTTTTTGGCGGTGTTGATGCGAAAGCTATCAACCGAAGCGGTCAACACTTTAGCAGCCATCATAGCCATAAGCTTAGTTTTCCAAGTGACCGCGCGATGAGTGTACCAAGAAATAATTTTCTTACGCCGCAATAACGCATATGGCCACATGGCGATTGTATATTCTGGATTTTGATGGCAAAAAATTCCGTCAACTTCTGACACATGCTTCAAACAATATTTATTCCATAATTTAAACCTGGCAAAACGTGAGTTGTTACCTTCTTTGCCCAAAGAATAAATTTTAACATTATCTGGCAACCCCTCGGTATTGCCCTTTTCTAAACAAATTACCTTTAGGTCGTTCACATGCTGAGCGATTTTTTTAACCCACGTATAACTAAACCCCGCCAACGCATCGCCTTTGTCAACTTTTCTAGTAACCATTAATAACTTCATAAGATAACATTTAACCACCCTCCTGGCAGGAGAGGGCTGGGTGAGGTAGAAAAAGAAAAATTTTCACCCTCATCTTTATCCTCTCCCATCAAGGGAGAGGAATTATTTTTATAACTGTTCATAAATGTATATATTAGACCCAAAATGCTTAGCCAGGAATAAATCCCAATCAAAATAATTTGCCATCCGGCCCTCAACGCCAAAATGTAATCCGACATCGTTAGAAAAGCTCGCTAGCAATTTGTAATTTTTCTCATCTTGGAGCTCATTTTTGAGATAATAAATTGTTTTATCTTTCGGCAACTCAAAAGTCTCTTGGGTATGTTTATCAATAATTAACGGCTTAATATCTGAATATAAATCATTGGCAATAACGTTTTGGCATTTACTGGCGCAAAAATATTCTTGGTTAAGCTCGTAAGACGCTTTGTTTTTTGGCAGTTGTAAGGTCCAAATTTCGTTAACAACGACTGCGTTTTCTTTGTTTAGATTTTGGGCCACGTATATTTCAGCTAAGTTATAAGTTGTTGGCGCGGCTAAATAATAAATCGTAAACACAAAATAGAGTACTGAAATTGCGGCAACTCCGTAAAACCATCTGCTAAACGAATAATTAAAACTTAAAATTATAAAAAATATAAAAAATACTAAGGGGAATGAGTAGCGTGTGTATGAGTATAAATCAGTCGCCCAGTTAGCAACGACGCTGATACTTATAAAATAAGTCAGAAAATAAACAAGTGAAATAACCAAAAGTTTTTTGTTTTTTACTCTGCGCGCAATGCCAAATGGCAGCATCGCCAATAACAATGGGAAAAAAGCAAAGATCTTTGTAAGCTGTGCGCCAAATGATTGCAGTACGCTAGCTTCAGGGGCCGTATTAGTATCTAGCACCGGGTTGTAGTTAGTAAAAATACTTATGACTTGGTTTTTGACACTCGTAAAATTAAGCGCTGTAATCCCTGCGTAAATTATTAAACCAATTAAACTGAATAAAACCAATTTACCCAACAACTTTTTATTTTTTCTAAACCAAATCAAAAGTACTGGAATATTAATTAAAAAAATTGCATTGAGTGGGAAATTAGCGGCCGCCAAAAATCCTAAAACAATACTTTTTAAAGAGTGCCGCTTGGCCGAGATTTCATCATTTGCCATAATCGTTTGGTACAAATAATAAAACGACATCACAGCCAAAAGTGTGCTTAAAACCCACATCTTGCCCGTATGCAAAATCAAAACAGTCAGCATGTTGGTAAATAGCAAAATTAAAAATACCGTGCGCACGCCCCGATCATCAACTTCACGCTTTAACAACTTATAAATAAAGTATAAATAGCCCATTGCAAATATGGCGCTTAACGCCCGCGGGATTATATACACAAATTCCGGCGATTGGATTAAAAAGGATTTCAAAGCATCTAAGTTAAACCCAAAAAATGGTGACAATATGACCAAATAAAACGCAATTGCCACATAACTAAAAAAATAGGTCAACGTGCCGTATGGCACATCGTCGGGCGCCGGCAAAATTGTTTTATTCTCCATCGCGCGTAACACCCCACCGACAAAATAATTTTCATCCGCAATGATAGTCAGCTGTGGCAGTCCGTGCCAAATGCCAACAAAAAAGCTCAAGCCAAGTAAAAGTAAAGTTACCGTTTCTGGGTTCCAGTTAATGTTTTTTAGCGATAATAATTTCATGCCACAATCTCCTTCCAATATGTGATAATCTTTTGCGTGTTATTGCTAAACTTCTCCTTAACCAACTTCCTACCGTCCTCGCCCATCTTTTTGGCTTTCTTTGGATCATTTAACAACTCAAAAATCTTTTCAGCTAACGCTTCGGCATCGCCAATTGGTACTAAAAATCCATTATAACCGTCTTGAACAATTTCTTTCGCGCCAGTCGTTTCCGTTGCCACCACCGGCTTTCCGCACGCGTTAGCTTCTACTAAGACTTTTCCAAAGCTTTCTGAGGTCGAGGATAAAACTGTTAAATAGGACGAGTAGTAATATGCAGGCAAATCTTTCGATTTTTCATTAAAACTTACGACAATGCTGTCCTTTATTTCTTGCTTAAGGGGCAGAGTCCCTACACCTTCCGGACCAAAATGATAATTACCTACCAGCCATAATCCAACATTTTTATATTTATCATGCACCAGATTTATTGCCCTGCATAATGTATCAAAATCTTTAACCTTATCTTTTCTACCAACCATTAATATATGCTTTTTACCCTTCTGCATTTTAGAGCTAGCAAGACTTTCTATTTGCTTTTTATTCTCCTGTTTAACGTCGGGATAACGAATAAACCTTTCTATGTCCACCGGAGTTGATATAACTTTTATTTTATTAGAATCAAATCCCATTTTAATTAATCGATCCATCATGCCTTGGCTCATAACTCTAATAGCATCGGCTCTGTTCAGTACAAATTTTGAAATCAAGCTCCCCCACCATGAATTGTATCGCCTATCTTTCGATAATTTATTTCCAACGTAATCTCCATGAAGATTAATTAAAAGCTTTGCGCCGGTTTTCTTTTTAATAAAATACCCGGCTAGTCCAACAATCGGATCTTGGCAAACAATTAAATCAATGCCTTTAAACTTCTTGCCTATTTTTATTGCATCTAAAATAAATCCAATCGTGCCGTTTGAATTTGTCGGGTACGCTGTTACATTGTCAGAAATTTTATTTATGTCGTAACCTTTTTTAGACATGACAATAATATCGAGCCTTTCCACCCGTTTGCCATATTCAATGTGGCGCTCAACCACATCGCCAAGCTGCCCTTTCCCAAGCAATCCCCTGTCAATTGATAACATTAAGACATTCATATCATATTCCTCCCTTGTTAAGGGGAGCATGCCTGCCGGTAGGCAGGGTCGGACAGGTTAATTCTCCCTTTTTAAAGGGAGTACCCCGACGGTACGTCGGGGGGAGGGATTTGCTAGTGTTAACAAATCCTCCGGCTCGCAAGCTCGCCACCTCCTTTAGGAAAGGAGGGATAAACCCCCTGCGTCCCCCTTGGCAGTGTGAGTTAAACAATAACCCCTCACCTTCACCCCGTCTGACGGATTTCATCCTCTCCCTCAAGGGGAGAGGAATTTTTAGTAAATCTATTCTCATACGACAGACTCCAAAACTTTAATTGTTTTATCGTACATTATTTCCGGCTTAAATCGCTGCAATGTTTCGTGCGCGTTGGCCGCCAACCGGCGGCTTAACTTTGGGCTGCGAATCAATTTTAAAATTGCCTCCCTTAGTTGCGCTTTATTATTGTACTCAAATAATAAGCCGTTTTTTTCATTCTCAATAACTTCCGGATTGCCACCGATATTAGATACGATCACCGGCGTACCAAAACTCATCGCTTCCAAAACAGTATGCGGCAAGCCTTCATAACCGCTGTTAAGCACAAATAACATGGCATGCTGATAATGAGTAGCTACGTGATTTTTTTCTAATTTGCCCGTTAGGCGGACACATTTTTCTAAATGCATGTCTTTTATCTTCTCTTCCAGCACACGTTCCAAAGGGCCTGCGCCAACAATTACCAATTTCATTTGCGGTTCTGTCTCAATGATTTCTGGCATTACTTCAATCAGCGTTTCAAAACCTTTCCACGTCACTAATCGGCCAACGGCTAAAATAATCGGATGGCGCGGAATTCGCTCTGTGTGCGCCATTGCCGGCACAGCGTTGTAAATCACTTCAATCGTGTCATCGCCCACACCCCAATTTTTAACCAAACCTTTTAAGTATTCACTCGGCGTAATAATTTTGTTGGCTTTTTGGCACACGATAGCTTGAATGTATTTCAAAAACCAAATTCTAAACGGCAAACGCCATTCATCGTCAAAAGTATCAGGTAAAGTTTTAGTTACGCCCATATTCGCCGCCTGTTCCCACGCATAATTACCAACCACTTTTACGACAAAAGGCTTATGTAATTTTTTGGCAACTTTATACACGTTCCAGCCGGAACTCACCGGGCCCATGGCGTAAATCATATCGCAATTTTTTGCCAGGCTAGACAACTGCTTACGATATTCAGAATAGCGTTTTCGCCTTGGTAACTCACGGGTGATTCTAGTAATTGAAAACTTTGAAACCTTATCCTCCGATGCTGCTTCGCCGTAACAAATCAACGACACATAGTGCCCGCGGCTTACTAATTCACCGGCTAAGTTTTGGCTATAAGTTGCCGGCCCGCCAATGTCCGGCGGATAAATTTCAGCCGCAATCACTATTTTCATACCACCATCCCTCCTCCCCATTTGAAAGAGAGAAGATTAAGGTGAGGGTTGGTTAAAATATTCCAATTCCCTACCTCACCCTGCCCCTCTCCCGCTAGGAGAGGGAACATTAATTCAACTTTTACTCGTTTTACCATTTTAAATATTTATGAAGCTACTTCCTGAAACACCTTATCCATAGATTGGCTAATTTGATCCCAACCATAGTATTTTTCAATCAACTCTCGCGCACTTTTTACTATTGTTCCGCGCAGAGCTTTGTCATTTAGTAACTCTTCAATTTTTTCGGCAATGCTTTGGGGATTGCTCACTTCACAAAATAAGCCTGTCTTCCTGTCTTCTAAAAAATCAGGAATACCCCCTACTTTTGTCCCTACAACGGGCACGCCAACAGCCATCGCTTCTAAAAAGGCATTACCTAATCCTTCAGACAATGACGGCCGCGCAAAAACATCGGCTTCGCACAAATTATCTACAATTTCATCATGATTTAAATTACCCAAAAACTTAACATGCTCACCTGCCATAGCTTTTAAGCTATTCTCCAATTTCCCGGCCCCGATGATTCTAATTTCATGCGGTATCTGTAAATATTCACTGGACTTAATTAAATCCTCAATTCCATTTTTTTCAACCAGTCTAGAGGTAGTAACAATCACGGCCTTATCTTTATGAGGGACACCTGGGCGGCACATAAATAATTTCAAATCTACTCCATTCGGAATGCGCGTGATATCACCGGCGTAACCGAACTTTTTCGCTCTTTCAATTAAATAATTGCTAATAGCCGTAATGTAATCTGGTTTTTGATAAATCTGAGCATAACGCTTAGCCCAAAACCAGGTCCGCCTTCTAATAAACTCATCGGAGTCTCCGCTTTGCAAAGTCAAAACATATTTAACTTCAGGAAACATTTCTTTAAACTTCAATGCCGCCCATCCAGCCCAAAACGCCATCATTCCCCACGCTACTTTAAAGTTTTTTTTGGCATGCAATGTTTTAGCTTTTTTTACTGCAAGCCAGGGAAACAAATATTTATCCAGCTTGCCTCCCCAACCGACTCGAATCACCTTGATATTGCCCATTTGCTCTTCAGCCGGATTTTTTTTATCTAGGCGAGCCGTAATCATCGTCCAATTGTAATGAGGTAGACGATCAGTAATTTCCTTAATCGCTACTTCTGCTCCACCCACATAGGGATAAAAAGTTAAAGAGAAAATTAAAATGTTACGTCTTGTCACGGGCATTATAGCGTCAAATACCTAAAGCCCGCCGCCTCGCTATCAACCCGAGAGTATAAGCCACCTTTAATATCAAATAAAATAGCATCGTCGGTAGTCAGTGATTTCAATTCTTCCAGGGTGATAGATCTAAACTCTTCATGCGGGCTAAAAACTATAACAGCGTCAAACTTTTCTTGCGGCGGCCATTCTTTAATTTGTTCCCCAAAACCGTCTTGGCCTTCTGCGACTGGATCATAGTAAAAAATTTCACTGCCATTTTTTTGCAATATGGCCGTAATCTCTTTAGCCTTGCTATTGCGAATATCAGGCACGTTCTCTTTAAAAGTAATGCCTAAAATTAAAACCTTCTTTTTATCCTTTAATTTTCCTGCCACATGCTTAGCCATATATTCATTCACGTTTCGCCCAACTAATATCACTTGCGGTTTGTAGCCAACCTGCTTAGCTTTATGCGCTAAATAATATGGATCTACGCCAATGCAATGCCCGCCAACTAATCCGGGCGTGTATTTATGAAAGTTCCACTTTGTCCCGGCCGCCGCAACCACGTCTTTGGTGTCTATTCCCATTTTGTCAAAAATTAACGCTAATTCATTCATTAAAGCAATGTTCAAGTCGCGTTGAATATTTTCAATAACCTTACCCGCTTCTGCCACTTTGATTGACGGTGCCTTGTGCAGGGTGGTTATCGCACCGTATACCTCTGCCACGCGCTCAAGCGCCTCATCGTCATTGCCGGAAACAATCTTTACAATTTTATCAATGGTGTGTGTTTTATCGCCCGGATTGACGCGTTCCGGAGAATACCCGACTTTAAAACCTTCCCCTATTTTTAACTTAGAATGATGTTCTAAAACAGGCACGCATACTTCCTCTGTCGCACCTGGATACACCGTGCTTTCAAAAACGACAACGCTTCCTGGCTGTAAATTTTTTCCCACAGCTTCTGCCGCCGATTCCATCAAGCTTAAATTTGGCCGTTTGCGGTCATCAACCGGGGTCGGAACTGCCACAATAATAAAATTTGCTTTTTGGATAATGGCTGGATCGTCGGAAAACTCAATATTAAAATTTTTAATATTTTCAACTTCATGGGTCCGGTCAAAACCCCTATTTAGTTCTTCAATCTTGCTTTTATCTTTGTCATAACCGTAAACTGTAAAATGTTTTGATAAAAGCGCGGCTAAAGGAATACCGACATAGCCTAAACCAACGACACAAACTTTATGCTCCATATGATTTGTACCATTCAATAAATTTTTCAACTCCCTGCTCAATATTTGTGCTCGGTTGCCATCCTAATAATTTTTTAGCCTTGCTGTTGTCGGCGTAGGTTTCTACCACGTCCCCAGGCTGCAACGGCAAATAATTTTTGGTAGCGGTTTTGCCTAAGCTTTTTTCAATGAGGGAAATAAAATATTCTAAATCAACTGGTTTATGATTGCCTAAATTTATAATCTCATAACCATTGCACCCATCAATTGCGGCAAGCACTCCGGCTGCAATATCGTCCACATAGGTAAAATCTCGCTTGTGCTCTCCGTTGTTGTATACGTCAATTTGTTCATCGGCCAGTATCGCTTTGGTAAATTTATACAGCGCCTGGTCGGGCCGGCCCCAAGTTCCTATGACGTTAAAAAAACGTAAACAATATACGTTCAGGCCGTACAAAGAATGATACGCGTGAGCTTCCAGTTCGTTATACCGTTTAGTGGCGGCGTATAATGATAGTGGCTTATCAACCGCATCGGTTTCGCTAAAGGGCACTTTAGTATTACCGCCATACACCGAAGCCGACGAAGCTAAAATAAACTTCGGCACTTTATGCTCACGGGCTAATTCAAAAAGGTTATGCGTGCCAGCAACATTGGTGCTAATATAAACATCCGGATTTTCTAATGAGTACCGAACACCAGCTTGAGCAGCTAAGTGGCAGACTGCATCAAATTTGTTTTTGGCAAAAAGTTTTGCTAGCGCTGGCTTGTCTTCAATGTTGATTTTGTGTAGGGTGAATTTGTTTTGGTTGCCCAAAGCGGTAATGCGAGCCTCTTTTAAGCCCGTGTCATAGTAATCGTTAAAATTATCTACGCCAATTACCGTGTCGCCGCGCTCTAATAACGCCCTCGTGGCATGGTATCCAATAAAACCGGCACAGCCGGTTACTAAAATCATCATAATTTAGAGTAATTCTTCCTTGCCTGTTAACTAATAATACCGTACTATTATTATAAAAAATGGCTAATTAGTCAACCCCGCTAGAGATGCATAAGTTATTGAAAGTTATCAACACATGGCTTTGACTGTATTAAAAGCTTTAAATCAATTTTTCACATTAATCTCTAACCAGGTCAAGTAATCTACTGAATGAACAAACGCAAAATTCTATTCGTTGTAACCCAATCTGAAATGGGCGGCGCCCAACGCTATGTTTTTGATTTAGCCACAAATTTGCCCAAAGACCAATTTGAGGTTGTTGTCGCCGCCGGGGGCAATGGTTCTCTTTTTAAAAATCTTACCCAAGCCAACATCAAAACTATTAAATTAAACCATTTGATTCGACCAATCAACGCCCTTAAAGAAGTCCAGGCTTTGTTTGAATTGCGCAAAGTGATCAAGCATGAGCAACCACATATTGTCCACCTTAATAGTTCCAAGGCCGGCGTTATTGGCTCAGTCGCGGCTAAATCAATCGACCGTAATATTAAAGTTGTATATACAGCGCATGGCTGGGTATTTAATGAACCGCTTAACAAAGTTAAGAAGAAATTTTACCAAATATCAGAAAGGGCTACAGCCAAATTTAAAGACGTCATTATTTGCGTGTCACAATTTGATTACAATTCCGCGCTTGAGAAAAAAATTGTGACCGAAAATCAAATGGGTGTAGTACGCAATGGTCTTAGCTTTGATAAAAATTTACTTTTAAGCAAACGGGAAGCCAGAAGTAGGCTAGATTTGCCTCAAGATAAAATAATCATCGGTTCAATTGGCTATCTTTACCCCAACAAAGGCTTTGAATTTTTAATTGAATCGTTAAAAAACATTGCTGATGAAATTTTACTGGTAATAATTGGAAATGGAAGGCAGGCAAGCGAATTAAATAAAAAAATTGGTCAGATGAAATTGCGGGATCGGGTTAAAATAATAACTAACCAAAGAACTCCCGTTAAAGTTTTAAAGGCATTTGATATTTATGTTTGCTCATCAATCAAAGAAGGATTCCCCTACTCGGTTTTAGAAGCTATGTCAGCTGGCCTGCCAATTGTGAGTACTAACGTTGGCGGCTTACCTGAAATGCTGGATGAAAATTCTGGAATTTTAGTTGAACCAAAAAATTCGCAAGCCTTAGCCAAATCCATTTCCGCGCTACTTAACGACAAACAAAAAGCATTGGCTCTTGGTGCCAATGCTACAAAGCGAGTGGGTGTAAAATTTACTTTAGAAAAAATGCTTACCGAAACTTTAAGCTATTACTAAATTGTTACAAATTGTTCAAGGCCGCCCGGGTCGCCGGACCAACGTAACCCAGCGCGTCAATGCCGTTGGCCGCTTGAAATTTTTTAACCGCCGTTTCAGTCAAAGGCCCAAAATACCCAGTTGAATCAATGTCAGTTTCCAAAAAACCTTCCGCTTTTAAAACATCCTGTAACTGCCTAACTTCATCACCGGCTGAGCCAACGGTTAAAAGGCTGACAAAATTACCTTCGGCTAAACTACTTTCTGAGCTGGTCCCGGGCTGAGTAGAATTCACTACCGTAGGATTAGAATTTTTATTTTCTTCCGGCAAATCAAAATTTTTGTTGATACTGTCGTAAGCCAAAGCCTCCGCCAAAGGATCAAAATCTGCCGCTGTCGTAATTGGAGCCCCAATCTCATAACCAGTAAAAACAGTTTCCACCACCGGAACGATCAGCGATTCCCAATTTTCGCCATAGAGTGCAACCGCCACCTCTGCGTTAGATACATGCCTTAAAACACTGCCGCCGGCTACTGCGTAAACCTTAGGATCAGCAACTTGCCAAGGCGTATCATTAGTTACAGCCTGTACCAACCGTAAACCTGGCCTAACTTTTACATTACCACCCAAAGGAAAAGCCGTTACGTCATCTTCACTCTGAGTTATTAAACCAGAAAAACTTTCGCCAAACCAGGTTCTATAAATATCATAAGAGGGAAAAATATAGCGCTTCCCGTCGCCGCCTATAAAATAAGTTGATGCGCTTACTGTTGATTTTACTAATGCACCTATGGCAGTTTTTACGGCAGGAACATCATCCAAATTTACTACTACTGCAACCGTTTCGCCCGACTCTCCTAAGTAAGTGATCTTATCACTTACAACTGCGGATTCCCCTCCGCTAACACTGCGAAATTTAACATAAACAGTTTTTTCACCGGCTCCCTCGCTCAGTACCCATGTCTTAGTCTTTTGAAAACTTTCAAAACTAGCGCCAGTAAAATCAGAATTATTTGAGATGATCATTTGACTCGCACTGACAGCATTCAAACTCAACGCTACGGTCCGAACCTGAGTTTCAGTTGCACCATTGTTTATTTCTACAACCGCATTGGTAGGCATGACTACTGATAAGCCGCCGCCTCCCCCTGCGCTACTACCGCTGCCACCGGTCGGCCCAGTGCATTGGATTGGTGTGACAACAACTGTAGCGGTAAAAGTTACTTGCCCAGAACAGTTATTACTTGCACCTATGTCATTACTCAAAGTATATCCATTCGGCGGCACCACGGTGACTGTATCATTGGCAGATAGTGTAAAGGTCACCGATGGGCCAGAAACAGCAAAATCATCAATTCCAGTAGCCGAGCTTACCGTGAGATTAATACCAGCATCAGGTATATTTATAGTAATGTTGCCGCTAATCGTGACTTCAGCTAAAACTGCCGCGGGAAAAGCTAACGCAAATAACAGTACCGCAATAAATAAATTTGTAATCCTCTTGTTTAGGCTAAACATTATTTCATTAGAGATTATTGGTTGAAGCTATTCACAACTGGTTGTGGTCCACGTCAAACCGAGTGCCACCGTCGCGCTACTAGAGGTGGCGTAAGCATAAACCCAATCACCTGCAGTTGTTCTAAGTTTAATGCAGGTTGCCGATTCAGCGATTTCATCTCCCAAAATAATTGTACTGGTAGCGTCAGCAGTTTGACCGGCGCCTAATACAATTTTAGCAGTCGTACTTGATGTTCCGCCGACAAATAAATTGCCATCAATTTCACCGTCATTTTGAACATATAAGTCCCCTCCTGCAACATTAATAATATCAGCTGTTCCGCCCGAGCCTACCCACAATGAAACAGTTGAGGTTGATTGGCTATTAACCACTAAGTCATCAAAGACAAAAAGGTCGCCACTATAATCCAAGCCCGGTGGTGCTGTAAAATCTGAACCAACATACAAATAGTCAGTGGTAGTGGCAGAAGTACTAGTGGCGCGACTAAAAGTGGACAAACCAGTCACATCTAATGTACCGCCGGTGTTAATGTTATCGCCAATTGTAGTTGCCGCGTATAACACGCTACCAACCACCAAAAAAGAAATAAACGCCGCGAGAATGCTAAGCGTCTTGTTGATTCTGTTTGATTTACGAACGTTGAAAAACTCTTTATACCGCATATGATTTTGATGTTAATTTTTTGAAATTTTTTAAACTAGGTATATTATATCATAAAAATAAAGAATGCGCGTGAAGTTATCCACTTCAAATTCAGCTAAAATAAGTGATTTTTTACCTGGCGACTGGACGATTGCTTAAAAAGAAACCATTTTTTCTTCAATTTCAACCTGTGCATAAGTATACAGCCAGCCTCGCCGCCTTGCCTTTGCCGATCACAACGCCTTGAAAAAACCATTTTTAACTTGCTCGATAAACTTTTGAGATTGGGTGACATATGGTTCCAAGTTATAAGCGGCAATGTGTTCGGCTAAACTAATAGCTTCCTCGTCTTCGCCCAAGAAAGCATGCGCGGTAGCTAATTTAACCATATAGTTAACATTGCGCGGCTCAAACTCTAATAAGTCCTGATAAAATTTCTTAATCCACCGATAAGCTGCCAGCTGTTCCGACCACTGGCCGAGCGCCAATAGGTGCCTGGGCTGAGGATAATTATCACCAATTGTTTCGTTACCTTCTAAATCAGCCAAAGCCTGAATTGCCCTGTCGTCATTACCTTCAGCTATATACAAAGCGACTAATCCGACATGTGATTCAACAACTGGCGGATTAAGGGCAATGGCTTCAAGCTGAGCTTTTTCCGCTAATTGAAATTCTGCTGCCGCCAAGTCAAGATCGCCGCTATCTTTAAAATCTAATGCTTTTTTAATGTGAAGCAATCCGAGGTCATAATACAGCGGTATCCTTTTGGGGCTTAATGCAATTGCTTTATTGGCCAAATCAATAGCTTTATCAAGCCGGTATGCGGCAAAGCGCGAACCGGTATCTAAGGCTTCAATGGCAAGTTTATAATTTCTAACCATCACATCGTTTTCGGCTAACTGTTCGTCTGTCAGTTGTTCTAAATCAGCAGCCAGGTTAGCAATTTCTCTATCACTGCTAGAGCCGTTAGCCACCACCGGGTTCATGGTATTGACCATCTGCACCCTAATCTCTTGGCTTGCGTAACTTTGAAGATTTAACGCTTGATTAAAATTATCAATTGTTTCGCGGTAATCGTACGGCGTTACGCTACGCAAAGCCTTAGCCGATAACTTTACCGCTTTAGCCGGCTTAAGATTAACCGCGTTAAACGAGAAAACAAAAACCAAGAAAAAAATAGCCAAAACTCCTAAATGTATTTCTTTGCTAATAGTGTATTCAAATTTGGGTGAATAATAGGCAACCCAACTCAAAATAAAAATCCACGGAATAAAGGTGCTGATAGAGTCAAAGACAAAAAGATTTTGGACAACATAGGCGACCAGCAAAATAAATAAAACAATCTCCGGATGGCCATCTTCGGCTTTATGCTTGCGCCATATAATAAAAAAAGCATAGCCTAAAAGAATGGCATACAAGCCAAAGCCAATCAATCCGCCCGGTATCAGACGATCAAAAACAATGTTATGCGCCCGGTCAAACCATATAACCGAACCTTCATCCTCGATTATCCTAGGGTCAAAATATTTATCAAACGGGACGGTGAAATTTTCATTACCGTATCCTAAAATAGGGCGATCCAAAAACCCCTTCCAGGCACTTCCCCATGTCCACAACCTCGTCTGTGCGGTTCTTGACTTCACAGACAAGCCAGACAACCGGTTTAAAACATTTGATTGCTGGACCAGTGCGCTTGATGAACCAAAAGTCACTACCCATGCCAAAAAAAGAACAATTATGATTGTACCAACAGAAAAGCCAATCTTTATTTTTTTGCTCTGAGAATAAACGATGATGGTCAGCAAGCTTAAAAAACCCGCCGCTAATAAGGCCAACACTGCGCCGCGCGTTCCAGAAAGTAAAATCATCGCCACGGCCCAAAAACTAACAAGTCCGTAATAAATTCTCGCCAAAAGATTTGTCCGTTGAAAAAATAGATACAAAGCAAACCCGAGTACAAAAATTAAATAACCTGCAAAAAAAGCCGCATTGCCGACAGTGGATGAAATTCTATCGCCGGTGGTATTGGCAATCCATTCAACTCCTTGCCATTGTAGCAAGCCAACCGTCATAATTGGGACGGATAAAACTACAAAGACATCCAACAACATCAACCACTCCTTTTTATGCTTTAATGTGCCAGTTACTACTACGAACAGCATTACTAAATGCAGCCAAGTTATCAGGCCCTCGCTTCTTTCAATATCGCCCCAAAAACTCAAGTAAAAATTTGGGCCAAATATTGAAGACGCAAAAGAGGCCAGCACAAAAAGAAAAAATATAATATGCACCCAGCTTAACTTCAATCTATAATTCTTGTCCCGGTACGCCAAAAGTAAATATGCCAAAAAAATAATTTCTGTAACAATTCTAAAAATTAAATTCTTCGGAAAAATGTATGGGAATAAATAGCCACTGCCGACCACAAGCGGCACGGCGCAAATAACCGCGAGCCCGGCGGCAATAATCCACAAATTTACTTTGGTGGCTTTCATAATTTATTGTTGGCAAGCCTTTCCGCCGTCACGAAATATCCCGCCCTGAACGCTTTGGATAAAATTATCGGCATCAGTTTGGTTCTCCGGAAATTGTTCAGCGATACTTTGGGCAAGCTCAATTGCCTTCTCGTCTTCACCAATGCACGCGTACGATAAAGCTAAATCAATGGCGTTCTTTTTATTATTTTCGTCAAGCGCAAAAAGCTCCTGTAAAAACTGATTAGCGTAATTATAATGACCATATTTTACTGCCAGGCTAGCCATTTTACGTAAATAGATGCGGTCATGATAATTGATTCCCTGGCTATCCATCTCTTCCAGCACGGAATCCACTTGTTCCAGTTGCCCCGAAGATAGGTACGCCATCACTTTATTAATGTATGACTCAATCACGGCTGGGTTAAGGTCAATTGTTTGCTGGAAGTAAATAAGTGCTTGTTTATAGTGCTCAGCCGCCGCCTCCGGGTCTCCACCATCTTCGGCTATTTGAGCTAAAAACACCTCTGAATACCCGGCTTCTTGGTATAAATGAACTCTGGCCGGACTCAAAGGGATAGCTTGCTTAAAAATTGATAAGCTTTGGTTGAGATATCCAGGGTTAATCTCTCTGGCAAAATTATAATGGCGCATAGCAAGCAAATAATTCGCAACATTTTGCGGCTCTTCTTGCAATTGTCTGGCGATGTTTTCGTTTACCTTTATAACCGCCTCACCAATCAACCCGCGGTCAGAGTAATTATTTGCAATTAAAGTATCAACATATTGAGCCAACTGGACTCTTAATTCCTGATTGCCGTATGTACCAAGTCTGATAGCTTGCTCTAACTTATCAAACGCTATTTCAGCAAGATGGAAGGTTGTGTTGTCACTGTAGTTTAGTTGGGCTTGGGCTGAAAATGATTGCGCGGCTAAATTACTCGCTTTAGCCGGCTTGATTACAATAAAATTCAAAATTGGCAAAATAAGTATTATGTACGCGGCCAATAGCCCTACGTAAAGTGTTTTACTAGGAAATAATTTTACAAATCGTACGTCATCCTTTTCATACTGCGAAATAAAACCCAAAGTAAAAATAAACAGCACATTTGTGACAACTGAATCAAAAATAAATAAATTTTGGACCAGATGCGCAACAACTAACAGCGCTAAGAGCAAGCCAGCATCTCGATCTCGACTTTCACGCCACACTTTAAACGTTAAAAAGTAAAGCGCATAACCAATGATTGCAAAATATGAGATAAATCCAACTAAACCACCGGTGACCAAACGCTCAAATACTACATTGTGGGCCCGATCAAACCAAACTACTGACCCCTCATCTTGATAAAACAAAGGGTTAAAATATTTATTAAAGACTATATTAAAATTCTCTAAGCCGTTACCTAAAACCGGATGCTCCTTCCAGCCCTTGACTGATATTTCCCAAGCCATCAAACGAGTTTGGACTGTACGTTCCTGAAATGATAATCTAGCAATTCTATGCAAAGGGCCGTAGGCGGTAATCCAATCGCTATCTTTTTGAGTCCTGATAAAAATACTCGTGACTATAAATAAAAGTAAAAGCACACTAAAGCCAATCTTAAACCTACGACTGCGGCCGCGGCTAAAACCGACAAACAGCCCACTTAATATAAAAGTTAAAATCAAAGCGACCATCGCGCCGCGGGTAGCGGTTGCATAAACTAAAAAGACAAAAACTAAAGAAGTTAAAACATAAATAATTTTTAAATAACGATTACCAGTCTGGCTGGCCAAATAAAGTGCGAAAAATATGTTAAATATTAAATAGGCGGCAAAAAATCCTGGATTGCCGATAGCGCCTGACAACCTTTCTCCTTGCGTATTTAAAATAAAACTCAAATTAAAATACTGCCCCATGGCAATGAATGCCGACAAAATCCCCGCGCCAAACAAAAAATTAAGCAGCATCTTCCAGTGCCGCCCTTCTTTAACGGCCGAGGTTAAAATTATTAAAAATACCAGCAAATGTAAATGTAATAATATCCCCTCGCTACGCTCAAAGTCACCCCAAAAACTTAAATAAAAATTTGCTCCTAAAAGTGAAGATATAAAGGTAAATCCTATCCAAATTGCATACAGCCACGTCAGCGGGGTAATTCTTAACCGATACTGCCTGCTGCTATACGCGAGCAAAAGGTAAATAAGAAGCATTAATTCAACGGTAAGGCGGAACAGGGTGGCTTTTGAAAACGTGAATGGAAAATAAAACTTATTAGTAACCACTAGTGGCATCAAAAACAAAATTATAAAAAAACCTAAATTCAACAAACGAAGATAGGTTTTCTCAAGCTGTGAAGTCATCTCTATGTGCTGGTATAGCCGCTACTTTCTAGCGAATCTAAAATATTTTGATTTGGATTATTACTCAAAATTTTATTCAAATACTCTTGAAACTTGTCCTCATTACCCTGCTCATCGTAAAAATCAACTAAATACAAATAATAATTATTATCTTGGGCGACGTCTCTTTGGGCGGCTTCCAGCATCACTTCTTCCACCTTGTCAAATTGATTAAGCTCATAGCGATAAACTCCGGCCAAATCTTGATAGTAACTAAAGTTGTGGGGGTTAATTCTAATGGCCTCGTTATAATACTCAATCGCCTTCACCGGTTCTTTAAATTCATAAAAATAAAGACTGGCCAAATTGCCAAATACAACCGAATTGCGACCATGATTCAAAGCCTCCTGCCAAGCCCCTTCAGCACCGCGGTAATCAGCTAAATTTCTTTTCATCAATCCAATATTCATCCAATAAATAAAATCATCGGCGCCCCCATTACTTCCTAATTGCGAATAATATTCATTAATTTTATCCACCCGTGTTTGGATAACCTCAGGATCGCCCACCACGGATGCCGCGTCAGGAAAATCTGCAACCGTATAAGTGCTGGCTTTTTGAGCGTCAGAAAAAAATAACACGACAGCGACAATAGCAATTGCTACGACGACGCTGGCAATAAAAATTAATGTATTTAGATTTTTAACTTGGTTAAGTTTTGTCATAATTTACTACTTACCTAAGGTATAGTAAACCTGGTTATTATTCCCCTCTTTACCAGTCCAAGCGACGGCATATGTTTCACCTAAATTACTAACGGATAAATCGTGAATGCCGTTACCAGTGGCAATTTTTTCACGAAAACGGCTATAGGTCAAATCATCGGCGTAACTTGAAAAGAATATATCAGTGTCGTCACGGCGCCATACGATATTATTTTTGGCATCAGCCAAAAAAACTTGCGGTTCAAATCCGTCAAATGACTGATCGTAGTCAGTTAGCTCAAAGTCATCAAGATAAGTAACCAAATTTTCGCCTACCCTCTCCAATAAAATTTGCTGACGCTGGCCTCCAGAAATAGTGATAAAATCATACCAGCTGATAACAAACTCGTTGTAATGTCCTGTAATGGAAGGTTGACTGGGGTGTAAGAAATTTCCGTTGTTTATTTGCGTTTCATTATAAGACAAAGTTTTTTCCCCAAAATCATCAAGGGGGATAAAAAATATATTTGATTCTATTTCATTTGCTGACCTCCAAGCGACGCCAAAACTTGATCCGTTCCAAGTCATGTCTGGCTCAATATTATCTTCGCTCCTATCACTAACTTGGTAAACTGCACGAATCGGTTCGGCCGAAGAATTTAAAAGCAAAAAATAAATCTGGCTATATGGCTCATCTGTCTTTAGGGCTGACCACAATAAACCATAATTCTTTCCATTATACTGAACTGATAAACTATTAGGCACAACGTCAAATTGGCCATCAAGTGCCACGGTCGGCCCACTGACAATTGAACCGGCCGCGTCAATTCTAGCTGTCATTATCGTCCCGTGCCCTGCGCCATCGTCGGTTACCCAAGCCAAAACCAAATCATCACTACCTCTATCCATGGTAACCTCATTAATTGTATCAGAACTGGTTGCAATTAAAGTTGGGTTAACAGTTTGAGTGCCAGCAATGTTAAAAGCGGAGTAGTAAATATCATATTGATTGGTTGATGAATTCTGGCCAAGCCAACTCACGCCAAAACTATCATCTAAAGTTATAACCGTTGGCTGCATGGCTTGGCTAAGGCCGCTGGCTAGTTCAAATTGTGGCCAATTATCTGGCGTTACCACTGGACCAGGTTCTGGCTCTGGTTCCAAAGCAGGCTCTGGAGTTTGGTCTGGAGTATAAGTCAATTCAGCTTCAACGCTAGAAGCTACATTAGTAACATTCGTTAGGTCAAAATCAGCCTTGGAATCAATGCGTTCTCCGATTTGATAATTAGTAAAAACAGTCTCAACCACCGGCACGATCATTGTCTCCCAATTGGCGCCATAAAGTTCAACGGCAACGCTAGCGGAACTGATGTGACGCAAAGTTTGACCGTTGGAAACAGCGTAAACTTTAGGGTCGGCAACGACCCATGGAGTATCATTGGTTACTGCCTGAATCAACTTTGTGCCTGGGCGAACCGGTACATTCGCCCCTAACGGATAGCCTAATGCTTCCGCGTCGCTGACCGCTACCACATTTGAAAAATCAGCTTGCCAAGTCAAAAAAATATCCGCTGACGGAAAAGGATGGCGCTTGCCGTCTTGGCCAAGGTAATATATTGCACTGCTGTTTTGACGTTTGATAAATGAACCTAAGTTGGCGGCGGCTGTATTTTTAACTACCGTTAAGAAATTAAAAGCAAAAACTAGTATTAAAAAGTAACTTAATTTTTTCATAAGTTTTAATTTAATTGCCATCAAACTATACCATAACCATCGATTAAATTCAATAGAAAAGCCCCGCCGAAGCGGGGCCTTTCCGTTAGTTGTAGGGACAGATTTGAAACCTGTCCAGCTAGACGAACAACTTAGTTAGAAATAGTATAACCAGTTGTCGTCACGGTCTTTTCAAGGCCATCAACTAAGTAGCCGTTAAACCAAGTGCTTTCAGCAGTGGCGTCTTGGCTACCAGACTTGTTGGTGTGGTCATCTGACCAAACGAACAAGCCAGAGTCATTAGCGCCGAAAGCTGAGGCAGTGGTACCAGTCAATTGACCGGTCATCGTTGAAGCGGTGTCACCTAATAGGTTAACCGTCACCGAGTCAGAGCTATCTGCACCAGAGATATTACCATGTAGATAGAATCTCTTTGTGCTGCCTGAAGAAACTTCAAGCTGTTCACCGACATCACCCTCGCTATAGTCAGGGCTATTGAAGATGAAAGAAACACGTCCGACGCCAGCACCTTCATAGTATTGGTCTAGGGCGGAAGCGTCAGCACTTGAGACTTTATTACTTACGCCATCCTGCTTCAAGTATAGCGGGCTACCGACGGTAGCTGAACCTGAAGTGGCGACACGGAATGAGAAACGATACAACATAACCGGTCGGCCTTGGGATGAGTCAGCAGTGACATCAAAGGCGTAAATCGTTAGATCCCCATTGCTCAAACTTGACGAAGCGCCTAGCCGATTTGATGTAGACGGCAAGGTAATCGTAGGTTTAGATGCATGCAGGATGTGCGCAGTACTAGTGGAGCTATTGTAAGTTTCACTTGCGGCTGCCCCGGAATCTTCACCCGTAGCTTTAATGCTATTAGCACCGCCAAATCCAATCTGGAAAGACGCATTTGGGGTACCAGGGTTGTCGGTTCCTTGGCTTGAAATTTCCGCTGTATTAACCTTCACTGTCAACGTCACATTACCATCTTTCGGAACTTTAACGTAGTTCGTAGCAGATGAGTTTTGTGAGAAGTTGAACTTAAAGCTACCAGTAGCACCAATGTTTGATTCAACTAACTTTGTACTACCGTTATAGATAGCCACGTTAGTCACATCAGCATAGTTACCAGTTCCGGTACCAGTTAAGCCTCCATTAGCGATACGAACAGTTAAGTCATCTAAGACGACTGCTTCGTTCACCGATGATAGCCGCAAACTATTGATTGTCACATCAGTTGTACCTGACAAAATAATAGATTGTTCAGGTGTGTTGTGATTAGCAATCGTTAAGGTACCTTGGCCAGCATACGTGATTTCAGCACCGTCATCAGCGGTGACTGTAACAGTGGCGCTATTGCCAGTGGATAAGCCAGTGGCAGTAACGGCCGCGTTAGAAGTAATGCCGAATTGGCTTACTTCACCAGCTGAAGCGCTGGAGCTGATATCACCGCGCAACTTAACTACTGTCTTAGAGCCCTTAGTCACAACCATTGGGCTACTAAGGCCGAAAGTTGTCGTGTTACGGCTGCCGCCTGATGCTGGGTCAGTGTTAATTGGGGTTTGCGCGACTTCGTCAACATACAACGTTAAGTTATTAACGTTGGTTGCTGAAGCGGCAATTGCCAATGACGTCACCCGGACATCTTCACCCGAGTCGGTGGCGTCAAAGGTCCAAGAACCAAAGGTTGCTTGTGACGCACCGGCAATTAAAGTGCTAGATGAAGGTGAACTATCGCGAGTCACCTGCAAGGTAGCGGCTTTAATCGTTTGAGCGTTAGCTGAAATGCTAGCCGATGGAGTTGCGGTAATAGTATTACCGGTTACTTCCCCGCGGGCAGTTAAAGCTGAGCCCGGGTTAAACGATACAGTTAAAGTGTCGTTTGAACTAAACCCAGAGTTGCTGGCAATATCTGCTACAACCTTATACACAGTTTCACCAACTGGCAGTGTAAAGGTGTCGGTCCAAGCCACGGTTAGGGCATGGGTGGTTAAGTCGGTTGGGCCAGCCACGGTTTGTCCGTTAGAGTTGACTAACCTGTAACCACGGGTAGCGTCAGTGACAGTAATGTCGGTTGCGTCAGTTGAAGCAACTGTTAACGTCAAAGCGGTAACTTCAATTGGCTCACCTTCGACTTTAAATTTGAAGGCGCCAAGAGCTTGGCTGTCGCCAATAGTAATGTTACCTGCCTGGACATCATTACTCTTAGACACTACTAACGTACCATTACCAATCGTGAATTGATTATCATTCAAGGTTGGGTTAGCGGTAGTTGAACCAATGTAACCTGTGCCGGTATAAGTAGGCACGGCGTTATAGCCAGTATCAAGTCCTTGAACTAACAGATCAGTTGTGCGGTAAATAGCTAATTGAATAGTTCTAGCTGAACCGCTAACAACATCACCTTTAATCTGGAATTGAGCGGTCTGACCCTTATTAATGGTAATACCGCTTGGTAAGGTAAAATTCATGAACTTGCTGTCATTCGGATCAACGGTTCCACTGACCAAGAAAGTGCCGTCTTGATACAACTTTATATTGTCGATGTCAGAGAAGCTCGCGGTACCTTCTTGGTAAACGCGAATGTTATTGAATCTAACATCTTCAGACGAACCAGCCGTAATCTTGAATGAGAAGAAGGTGTAGTCGGTTGTGCCGACTTCTAACGAAGAATCAGTAGCATTACTGAAAGCTCCGCGTTGAACGGTAGCTGAGGCAATGGTAATGGTTCCGTTAATGGTGTGTGGGTTACCCACAATTGGCAATGAGCCAATCACCGCACCGCCTTTCAACACGACCGAATCAAGCTGTAAGGCATGCGCTTCACCCGCGTATGAACCATTGCTTGAACCAAACGAACCGGTTAAGTACAACGGTACCGTGGTACAAGATGGAATGGTAATGTCACGAGAAAAGGATGCGATATTGTCAGCGTTGAAAGTCTTGCTGGTGGTGTCAAACGGCAACATCGTTCTTCCGTCAACAATGTCAACGCCACTGTAGGCGTTTTTGGAAGAATTACCAATACCACCAACTAATTTAACTTTCGCGCTGTCAATCACAATGTCCCCGTCACAAGAAGCGGTCGCGTTAACCTTAGTGAAAGGTAAGCGCGCTGCGTTGCTAGGAGCCAACGTGCTTGCTGGCGTATCAGGAGCTAATGCCAAAGTTAATGAAGAACCGGTGGAAACAGATGAACCTGAACCCAAACCTTTATCTTCACTAATCGTTGTGGCACCGCTCATTTCTGAAGCCGCATTATAATCGGCCGAAGTATTGACGGCGCTGCCAGTGTTGTAGCCGACAAAAACGGTTTCCACAACTGGAACAATCATTGTTTCCCAGTTGGCTCCGAACAATGTTTCAGCTAAAGAAGCTGAGGTAATGTGTCGAAGGGTGCCGTTTTTAGATACAGCGTACACTTTTGGATCTGACACAACCCAAGGGGTGTCGTTCGTGACCGCTTGGACCAATTTGGTACCAGGGCGGACAGAAACGTTACCACCTAAAGGATAACCATCTACTTCAGCGTCGGATAAGGTTTTAACACCATTAAAGTTGTCGTACCACGTAAAGAAGACGTCACCTGACGGGAAGACATAGCGCTTGTTGTCAGTCCCTAAATAGTAGACTGACGAAGAGCCTGACTTTTTAATCAGGTCGCCAGGGTTGGCGGCAAACACACTTAATGGCATCGCAAACAAACCAACTGACCACATAATTGTGGTAACAGTCACGCTGTAGCCGATAATCTTTTTTAATCTATCCATGTGTTTTTGTTACTTATTATAGTTCGTTAACGAGTGACTTTGGCTGTTGAATAAGCTTAATACGACCTAGAAATTATCTAGCCAGCCCGCATGAGCTTCGACCTTTCCTAAATAATCTCAAGGTGCTTAACCCAAGAGTGTTCAAAGTTACTACTGTTAAGGAACTTGGTTTTTATTAAAGTATTAGCAATGCATTGCTTACAAAGTAGCCGGCCAATACTCTAATAACAAAATTAATTTGGGCTCACCGCCGGTTCAGCTAAAGGCTATCCCTTCCTGGATTACTCCACCCACAAAGGGTGGTCGCCCTTTGGGACGTCTGACGTCCCTTTGGGCGAAAATTGTCAAAACCACGCATGGCGTGGGCAAACTAGCCTATTCACCAATCAACTCTTCAGTGGTTTCAGAAACTACTTCCTCCGGAATTTCAATGTCGGTGCTGGTAGCTTGTTGAATAACATCAGCCGCGGCTTCCAATTCAGGATTAACTTCTGTTTCAGTTTCGGCATCTTCTGATCCTTCAGATACGCCTTCATCCAATTCCTCTTCCGGCTGATTAACTAATTTACTGGCTGATTCTAACTTATCCAACGCGCCGTCAACATCGCCCTCATCCAATAATAATCTCGCCGCGTCAATTTCCGCTTGCGCGCTAGCAGAATTATTGCTCGCCGCCAGTGCCTCAATTTCGGCCGCGACCGTATCAATCCGGCCCCCAACCATCGCGATAGCTAAAGTGCCGTCACTAGAATCGTCAACTACAGCCCTCAAGGCCGCCAAGCTTGTGCTTTCAGCCTCGGCAGTAGCTTGGTCTAGGACTGATTTGGATTCGGATGATTTGGCAATCTTACTTTTATTTGCTTTTAATTTTTTGGCAAATTCGGTGCTGTTAGAGTCAACTGATTGCGCTAGTTTTAAAACATTACCTTGCTCACTTTGGCGTTCAACATGCGCGCGCACCAAACTAATGTCTTGATTGAAACGGCTCAAAAGCGCGTTGACGTGTTGATCTAACTCGCCGTTATCATTTTGAGCAACTAAACGATCCAGTTCATTTAAACGGTTACGGGCAAATTCCAAACGCAGTGTCGCTTTTTCTTCATCGGCAATGTTGACGGCAACCTGCAATTTCTCCAAACCTAACTTTACCGGATACAGGCTATCCCCCGGCAAACTGTAAAACGCGCCGTTGACAGCCAAAGTTGAACTGGTAAAAACGGCCAACATCACCAACATTGCTACTGCCGGCTGCATAATAACATGGCGAAATTGTCCTAACACGCCCTCCAAAATAGCTTCCAAAGATTTGCCCAAGCCGGCTTTGGTTTTGGCTGAAACTTGAATTTCAGACATTAAAAAATCCCGATTTAAATGAACCCATTCAGATCGGGGCTTAACGGATCGTAATTGCTTAAGTTTTTGAATCAGTTTTTGATCGGTCATCTTCAATCAATTTTTTGAGCTGTGCGAGTGATCGATGTAATAATACGCGCGTGGCTCCTTTAGATTTCTCAATTATTTCGGCTACTTCAGCTGTGTCTAGCTCGTCAATATAGCGCAAAATAATAATTTCTCTATATTCGTCTTTTAATTGGGTTAAATATTTTTCTAGCTGAGCAATTTCGGATAGCACCTCTACTTGGTCTAGCAAGCTAGGCTGGCTAGAAGTGTCTAAGACATCTAATACTTCCTCAGCCTCAAGTGAGATCTCGCGGTTACTGGTACGGTAATGATCAATCACTAAGTTACGCGCGGTGCGGTACAGTAAAGCATTCAAGTTTCCAACTGCCCGGGTAGCTTCATCTTGAATGTATCGCCAAGCTTTGAGGAAAACCTCAGCCGTTAAATCTTCGGCTTCCTCATGCGACGATATCTTAAAAAAGATAAAGCGGTAAATTCTATCAACGTACAGGTCGTAGATCTCGCCAAAAGCTTCCGTGTCTCCGTTTTTCGCCCGAATTAGCAAAACTTGTTCTTTAATCTTGCTCATCTACTATGACGTTGATTTATTATAAATGTTACAGTTTAAGGCCATATTATAGTCATTTTATGCTATTTTTGTCAAAGGTAATTAATGTAAATATAATTTTGCTAAATAAATATAGCTAAAATTAGCCACCTTGCCTAAAGTAATAGTTTTGCTCTATACTAAATATTCTTAATGCAATGTACATACTTTTCTAGACTTATATGGCAAATGAAAATTTAATCCGTCTATCGGTCAACGAGGCCGCCCGCTTAATGGGTGTGAGCCAAAAAACTATCCGTCGGGCAATTGCCCAAGACGAGCTACGCTATATTGTAGTACGGGGACGTTACAAAATAAACTTTGAAAGCTTACTGCGCTGGTCACAAACTAAAGTTAAGGTTGGCAATAAGTTAGCTAATAATGGTATTGGACAGTATGTGGATAAATGGAAAATTACTAACAAACATTACTCACCCAGGCCGCCAAGTAACTAGCTATGCTATAATGAACCTACTATTTGATAATATCATGAACTCAAAAAAATTAATTGTCTTGGCCGTAATTTTAATAGTTACTGTATCTGGAGGGTTCTTTTTATTTTATAACCGCCAAAAAATATCTGATCGTAATGGCGCAATTGCGCCTGGCACAACTGTGACTACTGCCCCGGCGATTAACGGAGTGACTTCGTCATACCGGCCGGAAGACTACCAAGATAATTTAAAAAATATACTCGACGAATTTTGGGCTAATACTAATCGGCCAAACACAGTTAATGATTTATTGGCTTTGACTTTACCTTTCGAATATCAAAATCTACATCTAGCGATTGTTCAAGCCATGCTGGAATATGAACAAACAGGCTCCCAGTTAGCCTTGGAACGCTTACAGCAAATCCGATCTGAAAATTCTTGGCTACAATAATGTCAGATAATATCACCAACACGCCTGAATACCGGCGGTTGCAGCGCGTTAAAGAGCGCCAATCCAATGATAAGGTAAGAAAACGAAAAAGACGGCGGCGGTACGGATGTTGGATGGTGTTTAGATGCTCCTGCTTTTTGTTATTTTGGATTTTAATCTTGCTCATCATTGCCGGAGTGCTGGCTAAAAGCAATTTAGTTCAAATTCCTATTTTGACACCGTTATTAAACAAAGGCACCAGATCAGCGCCGACCGAAACTGCTACTTCAACCGCGCCTTCAGAAACTAACGCTCAAAATGCGTTTAGCTTAAGCTTTAGCGAACAGACGTTAACTGACTTAGCTAGCGGCTATTCAGAAGGTCAAACTGACCCGTCATTTTCCAACATCGAAGTAGATATCAAAGAATCAACCATCGGCATTACAGGGCTGATGCTAAAGCCGTTCTCAACTAACTTTACCCTTGAAGCAATACCAATTATCAAAGAAAATGAATTAGGAATTGAAGTCCAACAATTTTCCGTCGGTGAGGTTTCGATTCCGTCATTTCTAGTCCGTGCCCTAGTTAATAATCTGATTGAACAGCAACTTAAATCAGTTAATGATGAGTTGGGCGATTCGGCCCAAATAGATAATATTGAAATTTCCCAAGACACCTTAACTATTAGCGGACGCACGCTTTAATGAGGGTAATTAACTTGTTCATTCCATACACCGTGCCTGTAATTTTTGGCTTAAGTTTAGAATTACTACTGCGCTTTCCCAAACACATCGTTATAATCGCCACCACGATTTCAGTCATAGTTGCTGTTTCGGTATGGCTGCTAAATATTAAAAAAATTAGACCGGGGCAAACTAGCGCCTTATCTGTTGTGCCGTTACTGGTAATTTGGGCAACGTACGCTTTTTTAGTGTTTATTCAGGGCGCGATTTTGAGACAGCTAATTATTATAAGCGCGACTTTACTTTTATACATCTATTTAGAGCAAGTCTATGTCTTTTTGTATCGTCCGGCTAAATTTCAACGTTACTCGCTCCAAAATATTTCAATTTATATAATCTTGATTGCTTTGTATGGCTTATTTTCTGCGGGTTTCGGGTTCATTATTTTTTTTAACGCTCCGATACTTTGGTTTATCATACCGACTATTTTTTTCGCCTTAACCGCCACCTACCACATAGCTTGGGTAACAGAGATGTCATTTGATGACAGCGCCAGTTATTTAATCGCCGTGCCTTATATTTTAGCCCAAGCTTTTATTGCCGTAAGCTTTATGCCAACTAGCATTTTTGTTAATGCGGCAATACTAAGTTTAGTTTTTTACACCACCATGGGAGTAGTTAGAAATGCTTGGCTTAATCGATTAGAAAAGAAGGTTGTTAGACGATATTCAATTATTTCACTAGCGGCTTTGTTCCTTATACTCGTGACGGCTAAGTGGATTTAAGGTATAATGGCTTTTAGTAAATATCTATGACAACCTACTTTAAAGTAACATTAGTCGCTTTACTTTTTGGCCTTATCGGCGGCGTGGTAGGGCAAATTTTAGCCGATGCTTACATCTCACCTTTGATTGAAATTTTTCCCGACTCTCCAACTGATCAAGTCAAATCAATTCCGGAACTTAAGCGGTCATCTGAGTTTACCGGCACGGATAATGATATTTTAGTTAATCAAGTCGTTAATAAAGCCAAGGAAGCAACCGTCGGAATTTACCGCGCCAGTGCTTCTTTTGGCCGATCTAGCTTTTTAGGTAATGGTACTATCTTGACTAGCGATGGCTGGCTGCTTAGCCATCAAGACGTAACTGGCAATTTGGCTACCGATCAATTAAAAGTTATTTATAAAAACGAGGCGTTCGCGGTTGAAGAATTAGCTAGCGACAGCTTAACTGGGGCCACCTTTTTAAAAATAAATAAACAAAATTTGCCTGTCGTGACTTTCAATGACTGGCAAGTTTTGTTCGCCGGTCAGGCTGTGGTTGCCATAAACGCATTTAACGATACTTTAGTCACCAATATTGAAAACAAAATGTGGGATAGCGACCCAGCCACTAATAGAAATACTGAAACCTTTGATGTTTATATTGCTTTAAGAGATAACGCGAATTCAAATTTTGATGGTGCTGTGGTGTATAATCTTGGCGGAACCGTCGTTGGCCTACTGACTACGATTCAAAATCGGTCTGTCGCCATACCCCCCAATTACTTTATCAACAAAATTCCTTCTGTCTTAAAAGATAAAATTATTGAGCGCCCGGAACTTGGCGTTCAATACCAAAATTTGGCTACTACTATTGGCCTCTTAGAGTTTGGCTCCAAAGGTGCCTTAATTACTAGCAGTCCTGCCGGCGGATCGCCCGCCGACCAAGCCGGCATTGAGATAAATGACATTGTTACGCAAGTTAATGGCGTAGAAGTTGACGCCCAAAACGATTTAGCTTTATTGGTCCAAGATCACCGCGTCGGCGATCAAATTAATTTAACTGTTGTACGCGACGGCGAAGAAATCAACCTTGAGATATTTTTAGGTAAGTTGTAATTTACTCTCTTTTCTTGCTGGTCTCCATTAACATGACAATACCTTCGACTCTGGCAGCCAACCTCACTAAATCATTCCTTGCGCTCTTCAATCGGATGATTAAGCTCTCTCGCTGAGCCTCAGGTGCATTCTTGCCCCTCATTCTTGCTGTGGTGCTTGGGTGACTTAATCTAGAACTTGGATTCTCTGAAGGAATTTCTTCAGGATCAAAACTATCAGACATATCCATGCCCCTGACTTCTTCTAGCAAAGCATCTATGGTAGAGATACCGCTTGAAGCAAAGGCTTCTTTAGACCTATTGGACCTTTCTTTAGCAAAATCAAAATCTGGGTTTTCTATGTTTGGTTGATGTGGTTTTTCACCTTCGGGCATATTTAAAAAGATATATTTCCGCAGGCGACAAAAACTTGCGGTTCTTCAGCAGATTTATGGACATTAATTGCCAGCGGTAAATTATTTGCAATATCTAGCATTGATATTTCTAAATTAGACTGTGATTGCCCATCAATGACTGAAGTTAACCCTTGCCAGATATCGCCAAGATTGTCACAACTGCCATTATGAATATGAGCTAGTTGAACGACGCCACTTGGTACTTCACCTTCTAAATTGACATTAACTACCGTCTTATCACTTTGCTCAGTTATGGTGGCCACGCCAAACTCGTTAGACTGATTGAGCTCGCCCAAAGTTACGGTCAGCGAATCTGGTAAGGAAGTATCAGGGGTTTGTGTTTTATAATAACGATTAAAAAAGAATGCCGCGGCCGCCGCGAGTACGATAACAGCTACCAACACCCAGACAATTTTCTTGCCCATAAATTTTGAATTTAGTTAATAAAGAAACTGTACGGCGAAAGTAAATCAATATCAGTAAAAAAGTGAATAAAGAAAAGCAAAATTAAAACTAGCGCAATCAGACGCAACATGAGCTTGTCTTTGGGGTGAGCTTTTTTTGATTTGAACATATTTACTTTTTAATTTACCTCCTTTGTCCGCCAAAGGGACGCCTGGCGTTCCAAAGGTGAATTTTAACTAAGGTAGAAATTTTTTACCTACCCATCTTCTTACCCAACCCTTCAAGCGCTCTTAGCACCTCCAGCGGAATCGCGAAAATAACCGTGTTAGATTGGTCTGAAGATAAATCATTAATTGACTGCAAAGTTCGTAAATGTAACGCTCCGGAAGAATTGGCCATCAAATCAGCCGCCTTGGCTAAATTCTTTGCGGCCACTAACTCCCCTTCTGCCTTAATTATAACGGCTCTTTTTTCCCGTTCAGCTTCGGCTTGTTTAGCGATAGTTCGTTTCATGACTTCGGGAAGTTCAATATGTTTTAAATCAACCGAAACGACTTTTAAACCCCAAGGGTCAGTCGCCTTGTCGATAATAACTTGAATCCGTTTTGATATTTCATCTCGGCTAGACAACAACTCATCCAAAGATACTTCACCCACTACGTCGCGCATTGTAGTTTGGGCTAGCTGTGACACGGCAAACATGTATTGCTCAACTTCTAATACTGCGAGTTTAGCGTCTTGAACTTTATAGTATAAAACAGCGTTAACGTTAACCGAAACATTATCCTTAGTAATTGCGTCTTGGTCCGGAACATCGACCGCCTTCACGCGCATGTCAATCTTCTTCATGGATTGAATAACCGGCCAAACCAACCGCCAACCAGGACGCATGATCAGCTTATATTTACCGAGTTGAAATTTAACCCCGCGTTCGTATTCATTAATTTGACGAATGCTTGCAATAATGATGGTTAAAATTATGGCTAGGGCAAAATACATATTTTCATTTCTTTAATTTTAAAATATAAAATCACCTTTGGGCATCTCCATTTCTGACCACTCATCACCTTGTTTACGGTAAACTTTAAAAATGTGTGCCTTTTCAGTATCTGAATAAGTATACTGTACCGTTGACTCACTGCCAATGCGTTTTGAGCCAATCACCTTTTTGTCCAGCACTAAAGGCTTAACGGTAAACTCTAAGCGCATCTGCCCCATTGGTCCGGTGAATTCTAAATACTCCATCGTACCGCCTCCGTCTTCCTCGGGCAGTTCTTGAGTTTCCCTGGCGGTGAGTTCAAATTTCTCGTTTACCAAATCAATAATTTCTTTCCAACGGTCTTCAGTCATACGCATTGTCATCCCCGACCCCGATCGGGGATCCAAGATTTCTAGATTCCCGTTTTCACGGAAATGACATATTAATTATTTGTTGCCCAAGCGCAGTCGAGGGCTTATCGTTTAATCTTACACCAATCCTACTGCTTTTTCAAAATGTGATCTCGCGCCTTGTCCAATAATTGCTGAATTTGCGGGCGATTAATCTTTTTAGATGCCTCATCATAAGTAAACCAGCCGTAGTCTTGATGTTCCGGCGAAATGGTGATGTGATCGCTTTTAGCTTTGGCGATATGAAAAATAGCAGTTTTGTTAACTTTGAAAATACCCTCATCTTCTTGTACCTTGAACGAATAATCGTACCTATATTCAAAATCTTTATCCAGCTCAACGTCATTTTTTGTCAGCCCGGTTTCTTCTTCCAGCTCACGGTAGGCAGTCGATAAATTGTCAGCATCCTTAACGTCAATGCGACCCTTGGGAAAATTCCAATATTCGGTAATGCCGGCTCGGTCTAACACTCTTAACCATTGTTCGCCGTGGCGTAAAAGTAAATATTTAATTTCTGGCTCAGTCGGTAAATAAACTACGAAGCCAACCGCTGTTTGTTTTTTAATCTTCATAATAAATTTTGCCCACTAATTTTTCCGGCAAATATTCTTGCCCCAATACTTCCTCGTCGTCAGGTTCATAGTTGGGATTATATTTATAATTTTTGCCATAGCCAAGATTTTTCATTAATTTTGTGGGAGCATTGCGCAGATGAAGCGGCACCGGTTCATCTAAACTCGTTTTAACATCTTCTTGTACTTGCTTGTAGGCTGAATATAAAGCATTGGATTTTGGCGCCTTAGCTAAATATACGACCGCTTGGGCTAAAATTACATCGCATTCTGGCATGCCAATAAAATGACAAGCTTGATAAGCGGCTACTGCTTGTGTTAAAGCGTTCGGGTCCGCCATACCGATATCTTCAGAGGCAAATCTGACTAAACGGCGGGCCACATATTCTGGCTTTTCGCCGGCCTCCAACATTCGTCCTAACCAATACAAAGAAGCATCTGGGTCAGAACCACGTAAACTTTTATGTAGCGCCGAAATTATGTTGTAATGCTGCTCGCCGGTTTTATCATACAGCATGTGAGATTTTTGTAAGGCCTCCTTAATCGCATTTTGATCAATTGTAATTACTCCTTTATTCCCACCGTCAGATTTAACCGCAAACTCCAACGCGTTCAAAGCTACCCGCGCGTCGCCATTTGCCATCTTGGCTAAAAACGCTACATCATCTTCGGCAATTTTTATCTCAATTTTTTCAAATCCATGCTTAATGGCCCGTGCGATTATTGTTTTTAAATCTTTTTCAGTTAGTTGCTCCAACACAAAAACGCGGCTCCGGGAAAGTAAGGCTGAAATGACTTCAAAACTAGGATTTTCAGTTGTGGCGCCAATTAGTACAACCGTTCCATCTTCCACGTACGGTAACAAAGCATCTTGCTGAGACTTACTCCAGCGATGAATTTCGTCGATAAATAAAATCGTTCGCTGGCTCTTAAACTTCAAACGCTCTTTGGTTTGGGCAATTACTTCGCGAAGTTCTTTTACGCCGGAAGTTACAGCCGAAAATTTTACAAAGTTTGAGTTAGTCGCCTCAGCAATAATCCTGGCTAAAGTTGTTTTGCCAGCCCCTGGCGGCCCCCAAAATATAATTGAAGGAATTTGGTCTTTTTCAATGGCATTGCGAAGCATGGTGCCTGGGCCAACCACCTTTTTTTGGCCCACAAAATCGTCAAAGGTTGTAGGCCTCATCTTGTCTGCCAAAGGCGCAAAATCACCCCTTTTTTGAACTAATTTGTGGTCAAATAAATCGAGCATAACCTCTACAGTTTACGCCTATTTAAGTTTCTTATCAAACTATTGATCCCGTTAAAAGTTTTAGTCGAAAAAGCTAATTAAAATGCAAATTTCACATTTACTTCTAACGGGATTGACATTTTCTCAAAAATATGGTATGATTTATTTATTGGTGCCCGCAGGAGGAAAGATCGTGATCCCATCACGAAAAGCCCAAATGCGAACCATTAAGGACGTCCGCCGAGAGGAGCTGGCAGCTAAGTTGTACCCGCCGTTTCTCAGCGTGGCGTTCATCGTTGTGCTTCTTGTAGGGGCGGCTTGCTCCTTCTGTGCCATCACGGCGCAGTACGAGACGTACAACAAGCTGCTTGTTCCTGCCCTTGTGGTGGGAGTCCTCATTTGGATCTTGCGCAAGCTAACGCGCGCGCGAGACAAGCAGTTTGCCAAAACCTGGCTCAAGTAGCCAGGGTCAACCGTAGGATGGCGGCCAAGTATGTCGTGCCCGCCAGCCACTGTCCTTCGGTTGATTCCAGGGCCGTGTCTTTCATTGCGATCGACACGGCCCTTTCCCTTTTTATTGACAAAAACAATTTAAAAGTATAAACCTGAAACTACAAAGGGAGGCCACAGATGGATGCCAAACACTGGAAAGTGATCCGTCTGTGGATCACAGGTTTTATGTCCTGCCTAGGACTGACATTACTAGGTTGGATAAGCTGCGTGGTCATCAAAGCCACGGGGCATGGAGGATGGGCAATTTTTCTAGTTATTGCTGCATGCTTCATCGGCTGCGCTCAAGTAGCCGATAAAACTCGGCAAGAAGTCGAGAGCATAGAAAGGTAGGTCTACGCCGCCGGCTACAAGCTGCGCGGCGTTCTGATTTATTGACAAAAACACTTAATCACTGGAAAATAAATAAACCAACCTAGGGGGTGGCTATGAGTACCAAAACCAAAGGGAGGGTGATAAGGTGCTTGGCGCTCGCTCTGCTTTTAGCCATGTTAGTTTCTGCGTCCATCATGACTAGCTCATTTGGGATGCATACCAACTGGCAACGTTTTTGGCTTGGGGCCGCAGCACTAATGTGCTGCGTCATTGGGGTGGCTGCCCTTAGCGCCTTAAACGCCAAGTGGCAATGAGTTCACCAGTCCGCCGGCACTCCGTGCGCCGGCGGCTTCCCTTTTTTAGATTATTCTTATACTATAATAACCTTTGCGGGGTGTGGCCCACACCAAAGCATAGCTTGGTATGGGGCAAACGCATCTTGCTTTTAAATTAGTATGTCGGGGTGACAGGACTTGAACCTGCGACCTCGTCGTCCCGAACGACGCGCGCTAGCCAACTGCGCTACACCCCGTCAAAAACTCCAATAATAGTAATGGATAAGAGTACCACAATCAAATATATCATTCAAGCGGCGGGGGCTGGAGGCAAAGTGTTGAAAAAATACTTTGGCCAAGAGTTGGAGTTGAAAGAAAAATCTATGGCGGCTGATTTTCAAACTAAAGCTGATTTGGAATCAGAAGAAGCAGTTACCAAAGTTTTAAAAAAGCATTTTCCTAATTACAATATCCACGGTGAGGAAAACGGCTTGCATGACAATAACTCTGAATGGACTTTCTATATTGACCCGCTTGACGGCACCAATAATTTTGTCATCGGGCTACCGCATTTCTCAGTCAATATTGTATTGCTTAAAAATAAAGCAGCCCATTACGCTGTCACGCACCAGCCTATTTTAAATAACACATATTACGCGGTGAAAGGCCAAGGTGCATTTTTGAACAATTCAAAAATTACTGTCAGCAATACCGTTGAAATCCCCCGGGCCACAATTGCGACGCAAGCTTATTACGATACCCCTGAAACGACCATCCAAAAAATTCATACAATTCTTTATGCTCAGGATGTTAAACGTATTTTAAGTAACTGGTCGCCGGCGCTAGATTACGGTATGCTCGCGGCTGGAAAAATTGACGGCATCATAAACTACGGCAATGAAATTTATGATTTTGCCGCCGGAAAATTAATTGCCCGCGAAGCCGGCGCTAAAATCACAACTTTTGACGGACAGGAAGATTTAGATGACCTTAACCCGCAATTTATAGCCAGCAACGGCACGCGGATTCATTCTCGTCTTTTAGATGTATTAAAGTAAAACTTGGTCATTGCGAGGAGCGAGTGAAACGAACGACGTGGCAATCTCTTCTGGCAATAGACAGGCCTGAGATCCTTACGTCGCCCACCTCTGGCGGGCTCCTCAGGATGACAATCGGAGCATTATTCTATAAACCCGCCGACTTGGCGTTCCCAAAGCGCTTTGTATACGCCTTTTTTCTTACGAATTAATTGCTGGTGGCTCCCCTGTTCAATTATTTGCCCTTCTTGAAGCACAACGATTCTATCCATTTTCATAATTGTTGATAAACGGTGAGCGATGACAATCACGGTCTTGTTTTTCATCAAAACCTGCAACGCCTCCTGAATTAAATGTTCGGATTCCGAATCCAAACTTGACGTTGCTTCATCCAATACCAAAATCGGCGCGTTTTTTAATATCGCGCGGGCAATCGCAATGCGTTGGCGTTCACCGCCAGATAATTTCACGCCGCGCTCGCCGACGTATGTGTCATACCCTTCGGGCATCTCCATGATAAATTCGTGGCTATGTGCCAACTTCGCCGCGCGCTCCACTTCTCCATCAGTGGCTTTTGGCTTGCCGTACCGAATATTTTCGCGCAAGGTTCGGTGAAATAAAATCGGGTCTTGAGAAACTAACCCTATGTTCTGCCATAAACTCTCTAGCGTGACAGACTGGATATTTTGATTATCAATTTTAATATTGCCGTGGCCTAAGTCATGGTTACGCAACAACAAATTTACGATTGTTGATTTGCCAGCGCCCGAATGCCCAA
>PEZZ01000034.1:43609-58392 GCA_002773845.1 Candidatus Buchananbacteria bacterium CG10_big_fil_rev_8_21_14_0_10_42_9 | reverse complement strand
CAAAGCAAGTCAGCTACGGCTGACTGCAACCGGCAAGCCGGTCAGACATGCGCGCGATGCGCACGACGGCCGTCGGTCCCGGCGGCAGGCTTATCGCCTGCTACAGCACGGCCCTCTAAGGGTCACGCTTCCCCGTCTTCCTGCCCGGACGCATTTGTAGTGCGCGTCCGGGCTTTGTTTTTTGAAAACTTTTGTCGGGGTGACAGGACTCGAACCTGCGACCTCACGCACCCCATGCGCACGCGCTAGCCAGCTGCGCTACACCCCGGTAATTATAATTCTTCTTCCAAGTGAAATAATTTTCGCAAAACTTTAGAAAGTGATGAAATCTTTCCGCTCAATGACTTAGTCCGCGTTTTATTCATGTAGTGTTTTTTATTAATTTCAATCATGCAGATAAAAACGTCGGGAAAATGCGTATGTAGCCACCACAAAATATAACCGTGAGGAAATGGGCTGTCAAACGATACGCGCTTAAATCCCCCGGCGACCAATTTTTCTTTCATCGTTTGAACTATCGGCATATAAAAAGGTGGAGCAAGTTCTGCCAATAAACAAATGTCGGGGCGGTTATTAACATCTTTCATTGAGTGCCCGTCTAAAATAATATTAAAACGGTAAGTGTCAACCAACTGCTCTAAAGTAAAATAGAACTCATGATATCCTTCCATTAGCCACTCGCGTTGGGTTTTAGCCAGTGGTTTTTGCCAAAGCTTATCAACCCACTCTTCTGACTTGTCGCCGTAAATTGCCTTTTCTGGCGCCCGGTTATAATCACAGGCAAACCGAGATAGCTTGCTATCAATCCAAATGCCGGCACCTTGCAACACAATATCGGCATAAATTTTATCAACATCAACATCTTCTTCTAAATAACGATCTGCCGCGGACAAAGTTTGTTTTTTGGCGATATGGTCCGGCACCCAACTGCCCGAATGGGTCGTGAATAATAAAGCATTAAATTGATTTTTCTTGTAATTGTCACAAATAATAATTCCCCATTTGGAAATGGTTAGCCTAACAGTTTTATTTCGCTCGTAAATCCAATCTAATTCAGCTTTTACTAACCGATACAGCTCGTCACTTAAAAAGAAATGTTTAAAATAAGATTTATTGCGGTCGTGGTGTAGTTCACGGATGGTGCCGTGTAAAAACCGACCCAGCACTTTGTAGTGTTTTAAAACGCTAATGAAATTTAGGTAAGGGTTGTCTTCAATCCGATTTAATATCATCTGCATTAACCGAAACAAAAAAAAGCGGTTCGATAAGCTGACAGTTAATGATGAACGAGTTGGACTAACAATAATTGGGCTAACCTGTTCAAAGAGTTTGATAATTTTTTTGAGACTCTTGTTATTCCTTGAGCGCATTAATGTATTTTATGCCATGTGACTTAATGGCATTCCTGGTGTTTCTATTTCTTCAGACCTGCCTTCTAAGTAATCTAATGTCGCTTGAATCATGGCATCAGCTTCGGCAATCTGTGCTTTAGTCCTCATACCTTTTGGATTGTCATTAAGCATAGTTTGTATCTCATTCGCGAAATTATCAAGTATTACCCTGGCTTTTGGATCGACAATCTCCTGATATATAAGATCATCAAAAGTAAGAACTAAATTGCTCCACCAATTAGAACGGCATTTATAGCGACGGTAATTATCCAAATCTTGATCATATGCCTCGCGTTCCTGCATGAATTTCTTTTCAGCCGCCGCGACCTCATCAGGGGACAGATTAGTAATATTGACTGGCTTTGGCTCAACCGGGGGCTCAATTCTTGCATCAGGCAGTTCATCGGTAAAATCGTTCAAATAATGGCTAAGCTTATCAATAAAATGGTCACGTCCTCTTTCTGGATTGCTGCTTTTTTCAGCGGTAAAGTTTGTTCGCTCACCCATAAAAAAACACAAACTATTAATATTTTTATTATACTACATGATAACTCTGAGTGCAGGGGGGCAGACTTTACCAACTCTTCCCGTTAGTAGACCAATCTTCATCGTGTATAGATTCTCGCCATGCGGTGGGAGAGGGATTCGAACCCCCGGTACTGTTGCCAGCACAGCGGTTTTCGAAACCGCCCCGTTCGACCACTCCGGCATCCCACCTTGTTCAACCCTTGCCCCTCATTAAGCTTGCTTTAGTGCGGGGGCTCCGGCACCCCTCCGGGCAACTAACCTATCCTATCAAGATGAAACCTTGACGTCAACTGTGAAATTAAGCTTAACTTAGATATAATTTTCTGTTATAATTACAAACGTACATTTAATTTTTTAAGCTCAATGGCAAAAATAAAAAAAGTGATAATTCCTGTGGCCGGGCTTGGTACGCGCTTTTTACCTGCGACCAAAGCCCAGCCTAAAGAAATGATTACTATAATTGACAAACCATTAATTCAATACATTGTTGAAGAGGCGGTAGCGTCTGGAATTACGGACGTTATCTTAGTTACCGGGGAAACCAAACGGGCAATTGAAGATCACTTTGACCGGAATGAAGAATTAGAAAAAGTTTTGCGCGGCAAGGGTAAAAGTAGCATGGCTTCTGCGATGAAAAAAATCGCGACTATGGCAAACTTTATCTACATTCGACAAAAAGGGCCGTACGGCAACGGCACGCCGGTGATGAATTGTAAGCGTATTATTGGCAACGAACCATTCGCTGTGCTTTGGGGAGATGATTTATTTATCGGCAAAGAACCAAGATTGAAACAACTAATTGATGTTTATGAAAAGTACCAAGACCCAGTCATCACTTCGGTTAAAATTGACGATCAGGGGACTGAAAAATACGGCGTAGTTGATGGCACGGAAGTTGAGCCAAGTGTTTTGCAAGTTAAAACTATTGTTGAAAAACCGGGACCCAAAAAAGCGCCGTCTAGAATCGGGGCATTTGGCGGCTACATTTTAACCCCTGATATTTTTCCGATTTTAGAAAAAACCAAGCTTGGCAAAGGTAATGAGCTTTGGTTAGTTGATGCCATTTTTACCCTAGCTAAAAAACGGCCGATTTATGCTAAGCTAGTTGATGCCAAATATTACGATATTGGCTCACCTCTCGGTTGGCTGAAGGCAAACATTAATTTAGCCTTAAAACACCCAGAGATAAAAACCGAGCTCAGAAAATTTATCAAAAAAGAATTAAGGGGAAGATCGTGAAACTAAAAACTAAATTTTATTTTCTACTTCTTTTAGCCGCCGCCGCGGTTACCACCGGCTTTGGTTGCACGCCGGGCAGCGGTGGCGGAGCGGACGGGCTAGAACCAATTAATTTATCTTATTGGAGCGTTTTTAATCAAAGCGACTTTGTGAGTAACGTTATTAATGACTACCGCGCTATTCACCCAAACATCAACATTGAATTTAGGCAGTTGCGAGCTGAAGAGTATGAAAAAGAATTACTCAACGCCCTAGCTGAAGATCGCGGTCCGGATATTTTTTCTATTCGCAACACATGGCTACAAGAATATTTACCAAAAATTGAACCGCTACCGGCCCAAACCACCCTCAAGGTTCGCTACACCCAAACTAGCTTAGGCATTAAAGAAGAGGTAATTACCGATACGGTAACCGAAAATTCAATTACGCCAGGACAGGTACGCGATAAATTTTTAGAGGTAGTTTACGATGATGCGATTTTTAATAATCAAGTTTACGGCCTGCCGTTAGCGGTGGATACTTTAGTCATGTATTACAACCGTGATTTGTTTAATAGCGCTGGCATTGCCACGCCTCCGACAAACTGGCAAGAAGTACAACAAGCCGTTAAACAATTAACCTTCCTTG
Source organism: Candidatus Buchananbacteria bacterium CG10_big_fil_rev_8_21_14_0_10_42_9 (assembly GCA_002773845.1). NCBI lineage: Bacteria > Candidatus Buchananiibacteriota > Candidatus Buchananbacteria bacterium CG10_big_fil_rev_8_21_14_0_10_42_9. The sequence continues at coordinate 54,607 of PEZZ01000034.1, read as the reverse complement.
ACCGGCAAGGCAATTTAGCTCAATCAGGCATTGCTTTAGGCACCGGTGAAAACGTTGAGCGTAGCTTTGATATTTTATCTTTAATTATGATGCAAAATGGTACTATTATGACGCAGGGAACGAAAGTTACTTTTAATCAAGGCATTGGCAACACTGATTACAATCCGGGCGTGGGCGCGCTTCGTTTTTACACTGATTTTGCGACCCCTTCAAAAGAAGTGTACAGTTGGAACAGCGGCCAAGCCAATTCTTTACAGGCTTTCGTGGAAGGCAAAACCGCCATCTTTTTTGGCTACAGCTACCACATGCCGCTAATTCAAGCGCGCGGTTTGGGCCGAGTAGAAGTTGGGGTCGCGCCAATGCCGCAAATTAAAGATAGCAACCAAGTTAACTTTGCTAACTATTGGCTTGAAACTGTATCGAAAAAAACATCAAATGTTGATGCGGCATGGAATTTTATCCAATTTGCGACCACCCGAGCGGAAGAAGCCAGAAAATATTTAGACAGCGCTAACCGGCCGACGGCATTGAAGGAGTTAATTGAAGAACAAAAAGACGATGACTTTTTGCGCTCTTTTGCCGGACAACTGCTAACCGCTGATAATTGGTATCGCGGAAAAGACGCGGAAACAGTGGAAACAATTTTTGAAAATATGATTGATTCAGTCACGCGCGACGGGGTTGGCTACGAAAATGCATTAGAACTTGCCGCTCAACGAGTGCAACAAACTTATTGACATTGTATGAAAAAATTAATCATCATCGCATCATTAATCGCCATTATCACCCCAGCTACAGCTTCGGCTTCCGTTTGGACAGATGTTTTTGGAGATTCTTCAAACAAAGGAAAAGGCCTAATTGGCGCGATTGATTGTGGCGCGGATAATGATTGTGACTTAAACGATGCCTTGGAATTAATTTATGTTGTTTCAAGTTTAATCTTAGGTATTGTGGGTTCGCTAGCGTTACTGATGTTTGTGTACGGCGGGGTAATGTACATTATGGCCGCTGGTAATGACGAACAAATTAAAAAAGGCACCGATGTATTAAAAAACGCAAGTATCGGAATAATTATTGTGCTTTTAGCTTGGAGCTTAGTGAATTTTACAATCCTCGCTTTTACTGGCGGAGAGTTTGGAAAGCCAGCCACAATATTTGAAGGCAGCAACCCAACGCCGTTTAATCAGCCAGGAGGGTAGTAGCTTGCTAAATTACTGCTAAATTGAATATACTTTAATAAATATGTCTTTTTCCCTTCTAAGCCAAAATCTAAAAATTAGCTTGGTTTTAGCTAGTTTTTTACTATTTTTGTTTATCCCTTTATTGGTTGGAGCTGAAGACCCATTAATTAAAGGTGGCTTAGAACAAACTATTGATAAAGTAAATGAAGGTGGCGATAATATTCCTAAACGCGCCGGGAGTGACATCCCCGAAATTGCCGGTACCATTTTAAATTACATCGCCTCGCTTATTGGTGTAATTATGGTGATATTAATCTTAGTCGGTGGATTTCGCTGGATGACCGCTGGCGGCAATGAAGAAAAAGTCGCGGGCGCTAAAAAAATAATAATTTCAGCCATTGACGGCTTGTTGGTAATCTTTTTAGCTTATGCGGTGGCCTACTCAATTGTTTACTTTTTGATTAATGCGGTTAATCAAACTTAACGAAAAGGCAGTGAACATTTCAAATTTATTTTCTAGCCTTAAACAAACAAAAATTCTTTTGGCTTTAATTTTAATTTTGCCTACACTTTTAATTTCAATGCAAACCTTAGCCGTTGATAATAATTTAATACTAAACAGCTTAGAAAACACTCGCTCAGGGGCCGAAATTAAACAAATTACCAATAAGGATAATCCGGCGTTGTCGGTTGCAAAATTTTTGTCTGATTGGGCAAATGGCCTGATTGCTATTATGGCACTACTATTTACAGTGATAATAATTTATGGCGGTTGGCTTTGGATGACTGCCCAAGGGAATGAAGAACAAGTTACCCATGCCAAAAATTTAATCATCACTGCTTTTATCGGTTTTATAGTAATTTTTTCTGCCAGACTAATTGCCACATTAGTAATTGCTATCATAGAAAATGCTTACTCTACCTAAAATAAAACAACATATTATTTTATGGTCGGCAACTTTATGCTTTGGTATTACTTATACCGCTAAAGCCGCCGGGGGGCCGCAGGATAAAAAAGGATTTATGGATACAATATTAGGCAGCGTAGAAATTACCGGAAAAAATTTAACGGGATCCGACAAATCTCCCGACTTATTTCCCTTTATTTTAGTCAGGGTGCTTAACGCGCTTTTGGCATTTTTAGGAATTGTATTTTTGGGATTATTTATTTATGCTGGATATCTATGGTTAAATGCCCGAGGCAAAGAAGAAACCGTTGCCAAAGCCAAGCGCTTAATGTTTGACGCCACAATTGGACTAATTATCATTGTAGCTGCTAGAATAATTACAATATTAATATTACACGCCTTAATTGAATCGGGGCTAAAAAATTGATATGTATAGAAAAAATCTTACGATATTATTTGCTATAGCTTTAATATTTTCATTTACTCTTGGGCGCCATGCTTTAGCCGAAAACATTTTTGGGAATGCGCTGGATTTAATTTCTAAATCTGACATTGGCGTTGGCACTGACATTACCTCTGAAAATGCCGAAGCTCGGGCGGCTAGACTAATTGGCGGGGCTATCACTACTTTTATTTCCGTTTTAGGAGTATTTTTTGTAATCTTGGCAGTCTATGCTGGATTCGTCTGGATGAACGCGAGGGGCCGAGACGAAGAAGTACAGCGTGCTAAAGACATTTTGCGAACTGCAATTATTGGGCTAATCATAATTTTATTAGCGTATTCAATTACTAACTTTATAGTCAGCGGTATTTATAGTTCAGTCACTGAATCAACTCAAGGATAAATCATGAAAAGATTAAAAAAATCAATAACTATAGCTATTGCCTTACTCTACATAGTAGGCGTAGGCGCGCCGGTTTTTGCAGCTATTGAAGACGAAAAAAATCCACTTAATTTGCTTCAAAATGTGGGTCAAAATGTACCCGCGTATAAAGATTCAGCCGTGCCTGGAGATGAAGGCCAAATTTTCTCACAAATCGGTGCTGTGGTAGCAGTGTTTTTCTCCATTCTGGGAATATTTTTTGTTATCCTGTTTATCTACGGCGGGTTTATTTGGATGAATTCACGCGGCAATGAAGATGAAGTTAATCGTTCAAAAAATATTTTACGTGCAGCAGTAATTGGTTTAATCATTACATTGTTAGCATTTGCTATTTCTAATTTTATTTTTTCCAGTATTATCAATGCAAGCGAATTAAGCGCCTAGTTTATGAGAAAAGTAGAAGTCTTTTTATTATCAATTATGCTACTTTTTAGCCTTACTTTTTCAACGGTTAATGCCGGATCGCTTGATCCGCAAGAAAATCTTGACCAGTTTGGGCAACAAATTCCAGCCTTTCAAAACCAAATCGGCGATGACGCAGGCGGTAAGTTGGCGAGCACCATCGGGCTTGTGGTGAGAGCTTTTTTGTCTTTGCTTGGTATCATTTTTGTCATTTTGTTTATCTACGGCGGGTTTATTTGGATGAAATCAGCTGGCAATGAGGACGACATTGGGCGGGCTAAAAGAATTTTAGGTGCCGCTATAATTGGACTTGTTATTACTCTACTGTCTGCCGCTATTTACGTCTGGGTGAGAAGCGCAATTTATTTTGGCAGCGGGGTGTCACCATTTTAAATTTATGAAAAAACTATACTTGTTAATTTTTGTCGCCCTGTCTGGATTTTACCTTTTAACTTCTCCCGTGGTTTTGGCGACTTCAATTTTTGAAAAGGATTTGAAAGATGATGAGCTAACCAATACCTTTATTGATAAATCAAAATTACCCTTTGAGCCTAACACTGCCTCGCCTGGTGAAATTGCGTCGCGTGGCATTAAAGCTTTCTTAACTATCTTGGGTGTTATCTTTATTATTTTGATAATTTACGGCGGGTTTATTTGGATGAAATCAATGGGTAACGAAGATGAAATTGAACGGGCTAAACGAATACTCCGCGCTTCAATTATTGGTTTAATTATAATTCTGGCTGCCTATTCCATTACTCTGTTTATTTTTGACACTATTATTGAATCAACGTCCGGATTTAACGGTTAAACATTATGACTGGCTGGCAAAAAAAATTGTTACTCTTGGGATTAGCTGTTTTATCATTTAGCTTTATGCAGCCAGCCTTTGCGTCACACGGCTTAATCCATGACATTAAAGAAGAACTAGAGCCGATCGGCGTCAACGCTTACGGTATCCAGGAAGGCGACGCCGAAGAAGATCCGCGCGTTGTGGCAATTCAAGTGGTAAGAGTATTTTTTTCTATTCTTGGCGTTGTATTTATAATTTTGCTAATTTGGGCTGGATTTACGTGGATGACTTCTGCCGGCGATGAAGATAAAATTGCAACAGCCAAAAAAACTATAAGTGCGGCGGTAATTGGATTAATTATCATTTTTGTCTCTTACGCCTTAGCAACTTTCATTTTAGATACCATCATTTGTGGAACAACTGGAAGTTGTTAATAGCCGAATAATTTTTCGGTATGGTTAACTTCTTCTCAAAAAATCAGGGTAAAATTTTAACCCTGATGATTTTTTTATATGCCGCGCTATTTAGCACATTAAGTTTAATTAAACTTAGCCATGCCGGCTATAACGCGTTAGATTTAGCTATTATCAACCAAGCTTTTTTTAATTCAGCCCACGGCGAGTGGTTTAAAATTACTATTCATTCCCAAAGCTACTTAGGCGATCATTTTACGCCAATTTTACTTTTGCTTTTGCCGCTTTATTATTTTCGGCAGACGCCTGAACTACTTTTAATTTTGCAATCATTAATTATTGGCCTTGGCGCCTGGCCACTTTGGAAAATTGCTAAGCTTTATTTAAACGACAAATGGTCATGGGCGATAATCGCGTTATATTTGCTTAACCCGATAACACATAATATTAATTTATTTGAATTTCACTTTTTGCCATTCGCAATTTCCACTTTACTTTGGACAATTTATTTTTTTGCACAAAAAAACTGGCGCTGGTTTTTGTTTTGGCTTGCGGTAAGTTTGCTAATTCGCGAGGACGTCAGCTTAGTTACTGCTATGTTTGGTGTGCTTACTTTTAAGGAAAAAAGAGATAAAAAATGGATCTTTACACCGCCACTAATATCTATAATTTATTTTGGATTAGCCTTAAAAATAATATCCGCTTTTGCCGTTAATGGGAGTTATAAATTTTTATTTTATTATTCATGGCTAGGAAATAATTTACCAGAATTGCTTTTAAGCCCCATAACCAAACTGCCGCAAATTTTAATTCGATTTTTTGGGCTTTTAAACATTGAATTTATTTTGGGTAGCGTTTTTTTATTATTATTTTTACCGCTGCTTAAAAAAACTTATTGGTGGTTACTGCTTTTAATTTATATTCAATTCTTCTTAGGTGCCAACGGGCCAAGCGGATTGCTTTTGCAAACCCATTATTTTTCTCTTTTTTATCCCGCGCTTTTAGTGAGCGCTATTTTAGGGTTAGCAACAATCACTCAAAACAAATCCCGATTGAAAATAGTAAATTTTTTATACGCTAACAAGGGTTTTGGGATTATGGTTTTTATGGTTGGTTTATTATATTTAAACATTACACTTGGTCCAGCAATTGGATATGTTAAAGCTTTTAGCCAAAGCCTGCCGGCAAAAACAGTCCAAAGCCTAACAGATCAAATTCCTAAAGGGGCTTCCGTGCTGGCCAGTTACGGATTTTTAAGTAATCTTTCTAGTCGAGAAAATGTTTACTCTTTAAACTACGCTTATATTGGCCGGCAACAATTTAATGCCGGACCTTACTCAATTCCTGACAATATTGAATATTTATTGATTGATTTTAAAGACATTATTAACTTACAAATTCAATATGACAATCCGATTTTTAAAAAATATTTAACCGAAGCCGACAATAATTTACGTCAAATTATTAAAAACGGGAACTATGGAGTTATCGAAATTAAAGGTACCTCTGTATTGTTTCAAAAAAATAGTGCCGATAAATTTATTTTATATAAACAGTATCAAAATGTGCCAAGTATTGATTCATTAGTTAATCAAACGATTGGCAAAATTAATTTTTTAGGCTATGAACAAAGTATGCCAAATTGCAAAAGCGACCAGTGCTACGCCAAGCTAAAGCTTTTTTGGCAAGCAAAACAAAATTTGAGCAACAATTATGAACTGCTCGCCACCACCTCTAAGTGTAAATTTATTAACCAAACATTTTTACTGCCGCAAGCTTATGGTATTTACCCAACTAACGAATGGCAAACCGACGAAATTATAGAAACTAATTACGTCGTTGCCATCCCACCAACCGAAAACCAATGCGCTAATTGGTTAGAGTTGGAACTTGTGCGCATTGCAAATAGCGATAAAATTGGTAGCTATGTTCGCGAATGGAATAACTATCGCTTAGAAGATTTTGAGCTTGAAAAGATGGGCGAAAAAATTATAATTTCCCTAAACTAACTTGGTAAACTGTTGAGTTGCCTTGTATAAAAACCTGAGTTAAATAATTTTTTTGGTCCGGCTCAAATTCACCAAAAGCATCTTCTCGAAATCCAAAAAAAACATAATCAATATTGTTTTCTTCAAGCCAATTTTGCTTGGCTTGATCTTCTTCATTGCTGCCAAAAAACCAAAGCATTTGCTTAACCTTGTCTTCATAGTTGACAGTTTCGTGTCCATGAGCGATAAAGGCTGGCTGGCCAGAATAGCCGGGAATCATTAGGCCGTTGTAAACTGACGATAGCACGATTTTGTTTTTACCCACACCAGATAAAAAACGCATAGCGTCGACGTCATTTTGGGGTAAGTAAAATTTTGAACTTAAGCTTGGATCAGTGCTACTAAAATTGTAAAAATCACGGGCATAGTTTACAAATGGCGTTAAACCAAAAAACATTATAAAAACAAATAATAAAATTGGCGCATTAACTTTTAATTTTTGACTATCAAAATTGTAACGGTCAAACAAATAAAAAATAGCAACTATAGTTAAGAGTGTCAAAGGCATTTGCCAACCTTGAATCATGCGGCGCTGCCAAGGAATTGGTAAATAAAGCAAAAAGAAATTTGTTACCGCCCAAACCGCCAAAAATAATCTTTTGCCATCGTGCAATAAAATTTTCTTTTTATGGCTAACCACAATCGCAATGCCGGCGCCCAAAATCTGGCCTGCCAAACCGATAACAATAAAAATTAACGGCGGCGTTAAAGTCACGTTTTGCAATGCTCGAGCGCCGATAACCGGTTCTTGCAATACAAGCCAGGCATGATACCAAACTGAAGGTAAAGATAAAATCAAAAAAATAAAAAAATGGATTATGGCAATCCATTTAATGTGTCGATCTAAAATAAATTTTATTAACAGATACATTCCCCAAATGCCCGATAAATAAAACACATAATACGGATGAAAATTAAACAGAACCAACCCTAAGGCTCCGGCAAGGATGGCATAACTAAATTTTTGCCGCTCTAATCCCAACAATAACCAAAGCAAAATCAAAAGATTAAAAGTCCAAGATAAAATAAAGTGGGGGCTTCGCAAAAAAGATAAATATAAATGCGCTTCAGGAAGCCACATATCAATCGGAAATTTCTCCACTGGTAAATTCGGAATAACGCTTAAGGGGCCAGCAATATAGGCGCCGAGCCCGCTAGCAAAAAGTAAAAAAAATAAACTCAATACTCTTTTTTTAGGCTCAGAAAAAAAATAACTTATAAAAATGTAAATCAACACAAGGCTTGGCACAATTAAAATCAATCTAGCTAAGTGAAATATCAATGGGTTTGATAGTCCAGTTAACCGCTTAAAAAACCCGAGCGTTGCCCAAACAATATTGAAGGTGCCTAGCGTTTGAGGTTCTGATGTAAACAAATCATATGCCAAGTATCTGCCGGCGGCCGCTTGTGTTATATAGGAATAATAAACAGGTGAATCGCCCGGCGATAAAAAATTTACCCCGTTATAAACAAAATCTTTTGGCGTTTGTAAATAACCGAATAAATAAGGAGCGCCGGTTAATAAAATCAAAAGGGCGCCTAAAACTAAGACAAAGCGCCACTCATTTTTGTTAATTGATTTGAGCAAAGACTGGTAAATCATAAAACCTGATAAAGCGCGCTTTGCCCGCTTGAATAAATTAATTTTAAATATGGCTTGGTGCCCGGCTGAAAATTACCGGCCTGCGCTTCTTTTTCGCCAAAAAAAATAATATTTATGTCATTGTCAGATAAAAATTCCTGCTTGGCAATGTCTTCGCTATTTGACTTATAAAACCATTCTGTTCTCTTTAACTTAGCTAGCGGGTTTAAAGTCTCGTGGCCGTGCCCGGCAAAAACTTTTTGACCACTATAGCCTGGGATCATAATCCCGCTCAGCCATGAGGCCATAACATTTTGATATTGAGGTAGATGGCTTAAATAGTCCATTGCCGCCAAATCATCAAGTGCGACATAAAATAAATCGCTTCTAGTCTGACTATAATAATAAAAGGTGTCTCGCGTTAAGACATAGGCGCTGGTTAAAAACAAAAACAAAATGCTAATTAAAACCATCATTGGCCGGTAACGCAACCAAGTAGCCGTTTTTCCGCCACGGCTTAAAAGCCAGGCAATATACCAAATGCTTAAAAGCACCATCGGCAATTGCCAACCTTGAAGCATTCGGCGCTGCCATGGAATTGGCATATAAACTAAAAGCAAATTCGCCATAAACCATGAGCATAAAAATAAAAGCTTAGAATTTTGTTTTATTTTACCTGAGTTCACGGCTTGATAAATAGCCAAGATCGCCATAATGAATAGCAGGCCGTACCCAGTCATTACCCAAATCAAGCCCGGGGTTAAGGTCACATTTTGCATCGCCCGCGAACTAATTGCTGAGTCCGTTAAAATTAACCACCCGTGATAAATAAGCACAGGCGATGAAATTAAAAAAACGATTAAAATCATTAAAACATTTTTCCAGTTAATCTCATGGCGAACGGCGAATAAAATAAATAAATAAAAAGCAAAAATACCAAAAGCGTAAAAAACATAGTAGGGATGAAAAGAAAACCAAATTAAAGCCGCAATTCCCCCGCCAACGGCGTACTTAAAATTTTGGTTTTCAATAGCAAGCAAAGTTAAAAGCGTAACTAACATTAATAAACACCACGAAATAATAAAATGAGGCATACGGTAAAGTGATAAAAAAACATTTGCTTCAGGTACCCATAAATCAATCGGCGCGGAAATGGCAGAACGATTTGAAAAAAATAGCAACGGCACGACTAACCAGGCGCCAAGGCCAGATGAAAAAACTAGGGCCAACAAACTTAACTTTCTCTGCCATACTATCTCAAAAAAATAACTGACAAAAAAATATGCTCCAAAAATTAAAAAAATGCTAAATACGTTTCTGGCCAATTGAAAAGTCAATAGGCTTGATAGGCCAAACACCTTAGAGGCTAGGCCCAGTGTCGCCCAAACCGGATGAAAAACTCCATGAGATTGTGACTCTAACGTAAATAAATTAATTGGGATAAGGTTGCCCTGTGCCGCTTGAGTTATGTAAGAATTGTAAACTGGCGAATCAGAAGAGGACAATAAATTAATGCCGTTGTAAACATAGCCAGATGGAGCGGCAAGCCAGCCGTATAAGTAAGGGATATTTAAAACTATTAACGCTGTCAAAAAAACAGCCGTCACAAATTTCCATTCTGCGTAAGTTATGGATCGATAAATTTTCGTCAAGCTCATAAAACTGAGTATATCTTTACGAGCGAATTTTCAAAAACTAATTTTAAATAATTCTCCAAATTCGGATTAAAACTGCCCAACGCTTGCTCACGAGAACCAAAATAAACGTAAGTTAAGTTATAAAAATCTAAAAATTCTTCGCGCGTTTCTGGGCTTTGATTACCCCCGTAAAAATTTGCAATATCAACTTTTTTTTGAGCCGCATTAGGCGATTCAACGACGTGCCCCGCAAATACTGTCACCCCAGCCAAGCCGGCAATAATTGTACTGTTGTCAAAATGACTAATCACTCTTACGTCTGTATTATCCTTTTGCTTTTTTAACCACAACATGGCCTCAGCTTCTTTTTGATCAATATATAAATGGCCGGCCTTGGCTTCTATCATAGAGCTATCCAAGCTCACGCGAGAAAGAGGAGTTAAGCAAAAAATTAAAATTAGCAAACTAGCCCGGATAAAAATAGATTGGCTTCCTAGTCGCGGAAAACGCTGAGTTAAAAAAACAATCCCTAAAGCCGCTAGCATCGCTAGCGGAATATGTAGCCCTTCAATCATACGCCGCTGCCAAGGTATTGGCAAATAAACAATAACAAATTGAGCGGCGGCCCAAACAATTAAAAAACTATGCTTAGGATTAAAGGCTTTGGCTCGTACCAGCTTCAACACGCCTAAGCCCGCGAAAAAAATCAAAGGCAAATACCCAATTACTGTATTGCTAAATGGCGGCATAGGCGTTAAGTTTTGTGATGTTCTGACACTTGTCACCCAATCATAATTAACTAAATACCAATAATACAAAACTGCCGGAGAACTTAAAGTGCCTAGCAACAAATAATGTTTGGCATAACGCCAAATTTGTTTTTCGCTAATAGCACGATACAAAGCAAATAATCCCAAGACAGCGACTATTGAAATAATGTTAAACGGGTGAAAAGAAAATAAAACCAGGGCAGCTAAGCCGGCGATAAAACTGTAACGCCAAGCATTATTCTCCCAGGCTAAAAGCATTAAAAAAATAATTATTAGAAAAAGTAAAATTGACGCGGCGAAATGAGGCGAAAAATAAAGCATCGAAAAAGTGTTTGATTCAGACACCCATAAATCAAGCGGCCATTGAGGCGAACCGTTAT
>PEZZ01000034.1:43137-43570 GCA_002773845.1 Candidatus Buchananbacteria bacterium CG10_big_fil_rev_8_21_14_0_10_42_9 | reverse complement strand
CCGTAACCAAAATAAGCAAAAGCCGGAATAAGTAATAAACGCGATAAGTGAAAGCCCGCCCAAGCTGGCAATTGAAATATTTTAGTTAACCATCCGACCATTAGCCACAAAATATTGAATAAAAGTGTTTGCCCAGACTCAATGACGAATAAATTTTCAAGCCGAAAAGCGCCTGCGCGAACTTGTTCGATGTATGAAAAATAAACTGATTGATCGTCTGGTGCAATTAATTTACGGCCCAGATAAAAACTGCCAAGCGGTAAGGTAAAATAATCAAAAATTAATGGCAATACCGTTGCAAACATTAATACTAAGGTCAACGCCGCTACAAAATACCATTCTGATTTTGAGATGGTGGAGTAAATTTTTTTAAAAGTCATGGCCGCACACGTAATTGTAATACCCGCCAAAAACTTTCCAAAATTATTTTTAA
>PEZZ01000034.1:0-43126 GCA_002773845.1 Candidatus Buchananbacteria bacterium CG10_big_fil_rev_8_21_14_0_10_42_9 | reverse complement strand
CAATTTTAAAACCTTGCCGAAAAGCTCGATAGGTTGTTTCAATTTGAAAATTGTAACCAACCGAGGCTAGCCGATCAAGATTAATAGCCTCCAAAACTTTTCGCCGGTAACACTTAAACCCACCGGTTATATCATGAAAAGACAAGCCTAAAATAAAACGCGCGTACCAATTACCATAGCGACTTATAATGCGTCGCAACCAACTCCAATTTCTAGTGCCACCCCCCAAAACGTATCTTGAGCCTAAAACTAAATCATATTTTTTAGCCGCTTCAATTAGCTTGGGTAAATATTTTGGATCATGCGACCAATCGGCGTCCATAGTGCAAATCAAATCATAACTATTCGCCAAGGCGTACTTAAATCCAGCTACATAAGCCGGGCCAAGTCCTTGTTTTTGAGGCCTAAGTAAAAGGTTGATTTGATGATGATTTTGTTTATAATGGTTTACTGCGTCAAAAGTTTTGTCCGGCGAATTATCGTCAACCACCAAAATGTCTAAATTAACATCCAGCGCCAAAATACTATCCAGCAATCTGATAATGTTTTTAGCTTCATTGTAAGTTGGGATAACAACAAGGCTTTTCATTAAACTACTTCAACTTAAAAACTTTAAACACTACTTCCCCTTTATAATTCTTGATCTCCGTAGCCGGTACTGTGGCTGCGGATTCTATATTTTGAGCTAGGGTATCGGCGGCAGTAAAGTTATTTTGATTTGTCGGCAATCCATCTGGCACAGCGTAAACAAACCACAAGCTCTTGGCTCGAGTAGCATTAAAAAAATCCTCCACGCTAATTCGCTGACCTTGGGTCAGTTGGCTAAGGCTAGTAAAATCTAATATCGGCACATCATAATAAACCATATAACGGGTAAAGTACCACGTCCTGGCAAACCAATTTGCGCGCTCATCAATTAATATAATGTCTCGCGAGGTACTATCAACGCCCAGTAAATCTTCTAATGTGGTCGGACGGCTAGGTGATGCCAAGGGTTCATAAATTTGGTGCCGCAAATACTCATCAAGATCATAAAATCCTGTATCAAAAAATCGATCAGTGGCGTAATGCGTGCCAAGCTGACCGGCTGGATTTTTAACCAAATTGGTATTTATCGCGTAGGCAAATTCAAGAGTCAGACTGGATAACAAAAAAGCCACCAAAACTACCGCCGCTAACATTGAACGACGAACTATTCGCCAAACCTGATTAGCAATGACGGCTAAACTGATTGTAAAAAACGGTAGCACTATTGGTAAAAATCGGGGGCTAGCTTGATTAAAGAAAAACATAACTATTAAAAACAATAAATTCAGCGCCAAGAAACGTTTAAAAAATGAAACCTTACGGTCAGTGGCTTGCCAAATTATTACTACCGCCGATGCAACAAAGGCCAGCAACAGCGGCAAAGACATCATCCCGCTTAAGGTGTTCCCAAAAGCATACAAGTTACCCAAAATGTCAAAGCCCGAACCTCGGCTAGATAAAACGGCATAATCGTCTGGGCTCATGCCCACAATTGAAGATAATGCCGCGTCAAAGTGGCCGCGAGTTTTAAATACCATCACATTATAAACAATTACCGGCGAAAGAACAGCTATAATAATTCCAGCCGCTAGTAGCATCCTCTTTTTTATAAACAACGCCGGCTTGTAAAGCAATATAAAAACAAAAACAGCCGGCAGTAAAAAAAGCGCGGTATACTTACTCATCAACGCAAACCCAGTCGCCGCGGCCCAGCCATACAGATAGCCCCTTTGTTTGGTTTGCCAATAAACCAAAAACCAATAAATGCTTAAAATGATAAAAAATAGCTCCACGGACTCTAGGTAGCCGGTACGGGCAGTCCAAACCGCGTATGAACTTAAACTAAAAAAGCCGGCCCCCATTAAAGCCTCCGTTTTATTGCGAAACCGCAAAAGTATCAAATGAATAATTATTGTGGCGCCTAGTCCGGCGAGCAATGAAGGTAGTAAAACGGCTAAACTGCTTTGTCCGAACAGGCGCATAGACAGATGCATGAGGGCAAACACAAGCGGCGGTTGGTCGTGAAAAGATAAATTGCCCCACCAAGGAATTTGTCCAAACCAAATTATGGGTGAGCTTTGGCCACCACCCAAATAATCAACCCAGCCCAAAGCTCGAAAGGCATATAAAGCCGCATCGCTTGCGACCGCCGTAGTTGAAATGCCCCAAAATCTCAAAACTAAAGCCATTAAAAAAATAAAGATAAAGATTTTATGTTCAGACCAAATTTTTTTAAGCATAAGCGACTATGGCTGTTTAAAAATTTTTCTTACCCGCCACAACTGTTGGACGTATTCTATCACTAAGTTTACCACATTTACTTTGCTGGCTTGATTTTGATCATCAACCCAAGTAATCGGAAGCTGTTTAATTTTCAAATTATGGTGTTCGGCCCGCAACATAAGTTCTGAGTCAAAAAACCAATCCCGGCTTGAAACTTGAGGCACAATCTTATCTAAAACTTTTTGATTAATAGCTTTAAAGCCACAAGGTAAATCATCTATGTGAGTTTGCAATAACAACTTTGCTAACTTGTTGTAACCAAACGAAAATATTTTACGCGTACTGCCACGTTTAACTTTTGACGAACGGTGATGCCGGTTGCCAATTGCCAGGTCATAATTTTCTTTGTCAATAGCATTAATTAATTTTGGCAAAGCCTTCAAGTCGGTAGCTAAATCAGCATCCATAAAACAATAAACATTGTTGTCTGAAAATTTACTAGCGGAATGTTGCCACGCATCTTTTATCGCCCCGCCCTTGCCCTGCGTCGGAATGAACAGGTATTCCACCGGCTTTAAGTTAAAAGCTAATTTTTGACCTATGGCCTGAGTTCTGTCTTGGGAATTGTTATCCGCGATAACAATAAACCAATTTGTTAAATTTTGTTTACAAAAATTATTTAGCTTTATGATATTTGCTTCTAAAATTTCTTCCTCGTTAAACGCCGGTATGACAATAATAATCATAGCCTATAAAACTTGATAAACAGCACTTTCTTGATTTTGAAATACCCGTTTAAAATGAAAATTGTTTTCTATATTTTGTTGCATGGCTTGATGGCCTAAACGATCGATAAACACGTAATCAGCGTTAAAACTTTGACTAATTATATCATACAAACGCTCGGTTGCCCCGCCGGTTGTAACTTGTTGCCAATCCCAATATTTATCCGGATTGGTTTGAAACAAAAACGTTGGGTCAAGGCCAACCAAGTAATAATTATGGTGATTGTGATAAAAAAGAATCGGAAACTCATCCCAGTCGCTATGAAATACAATTGTTTGGGGTTTTGAGTTATGCTCTAACCAGGCTGACGCTTCCTTAAACTTATCAAAGTTAAAAGAATGGTGATATTGCGTGGAAATAGTATAAACATCGCGCGTAATTATATAGGGCACGCTCATGGCCAAAAAAACTACTGCCAACATTGAGGCTAGTTTGTATTTGCCAAAAAATTCAGCCAGTAGTTCAAATTCGCCGGCAAAACGTTTTTCTTTAATCGCTTGAGAAATGACCCACCCCGCCCAAAAAATTGCAAAGGGTACAAAATATTCAACATTGCGCCTTGATTTTAATGTCAGAATATAAAACACTATCATAACCACAAACAAAAACCATTTAATATCTTTGGCTTGGCGAACCGTAGGGAAAAAAACCAGCGCCACAATCATAGTTGAAAAAACTAAGCTAATATTACTTAACAAATTAAGCGGCTTGTAGCCGTACCACTCGCCGCCGACGCCGATAGTCGATTTATAATTAATGACTGCGATTTCCCAAATTTGGGTTAAATAAAAATTAACATTTTGGGGAAAGTAAGGGTTAATTATCAAGCCAGCAGCTAAGCCTAAAAAAGTTAGGCCCAAAGCTTTAATGGCTCGCTGTAATGATTGACTGTCGCGATTAACAAATACCATCACCGCCGAATAAATTAAACTTAGCAATAAAAGTATCGGCCAACCGCCATAGAGCCAAACATAAATCCAACTTAGCGCCAAAAGCCAAGGCCATTTTTGTTTTAGTAACAAATATAAATAAATAAATAAGAAAATGAAGGCTAAATTTTGAGCTTTAGCTAAGTTAATCCTAAACACAAACGAATTTGCGGCCAGCAACAAAAGCGTAAACCAAAAAGCGCCAATAACATTAAAGCGTTGAAGCAACCAATAAAAAACTACTATGACTAAACTAGCGAACAGTATGGAAGCTATTTTCATGCCGACTAGAGGCGGAAAAAATTTAACGAAAGGAATCAATGCGACATGATACAGTAAATGATGGTCGGTAAATTGACCGGCTAAGCTAGTCGCCGAAAGCCACGGCAAGCTATTTAAAGGCCCAAGTTCTGATGTCAAAAGAGAAATTTTGACGTGATAAAAAGAATCAGGATCGGCAAAATGAGGCGAGGCTTGGAAAAATGATGATAAAATCAAAGCTACTAAAAACACCGCTAGGTAAGATAGAGGGTGCCGGTTAAACAGTTCAAACTCTAAAAAAAATTTTTTGACTTTTGGATACATCAACTTAAACTAAAAAGGTCTTTGCCAAGCATGGGCACAAAGACCTTTTGTTTTGGTTTTAAAAATTAATTAACTCGGCCAAAATCATCTTCAAGGCGCTCAATGTCTGCTTCGTCAAATTGTCCAAAGGCAATTTCTAAAATTTTAACGTCTGCGTCTTTGCCAAAAAATCTATGCTTTGCCCCGGCCGGGATAAAAATTTCTTCTCCGGCGCGGGCTTCAAAGTCTTCCTCGCCAACTGTCGCCACCCCTCCGTCATTTAATGGCACCCAAAGTTCGGATCGGTTTTTGTGAGTTTGTAAGCTAAAACGCTTGCCTTTTGCTACCTCTAAAATTTTAACGGTTGTTGGCTCATTTAAAGTAAATTGAGAAAACCCGCCCCAAGGTTTATTGGTGTGCGATGTTTGACCTTGGCGTTTAACTTCTGGCATACAAAAAACAGCCCTTTTGCGACAGGCTGCTTAGTTAAAAAAATAATTAAGCAATGTGGCAGCGCTTAAATTGGTATTTGTTTTTAGCATAGACTCATCTTAGACTATTTATTTGAATAAATCAAGGGTTTAAAAGTAATTATTTATCTTGAAAATTAAGGGTAAATATGCTATAGTATCAATTGTTTTAAATAAATTTTTGGCATGTCCGGTCATTCTAAGTGGGCAAAAATTCATCGTCAAAAAGGTGCGGCTGACGCAAAGCGAGGCGCCCTTTTTACGCGTTTAGGCAACGCGATTACGGTTGCCGCCAAAGAGGGCGGAGGCGATCCGGACATGAACTTTAAGCTGAAATTAGCGATTGATAAAGCTAAGGGCGGAAATATGCCAAAGGACAATATTGAACGCGCCATCGCGCGCGGCACCGGCGATAGCGGCGGAGAAGCTTTAGAAGAGGCTTTATACGAAGGTTTTGGCCCGGGTGGATCTGGCATTCTAATACAAGTCGTAACCGACAATAAAAACCGCACCGTGGCTGACATTAAGCATATTTTAAGTAAGCACGGCGGCAACCTAGCGACTAGCAATGCGGTGGCTTGGCAATTTGAAAAGGTAGGTGAAATTGAACTCAAGCAGCTTAGCGACGAACTTGAATTGGAACTAATTGATCAAGGCATCAAAGATTTAGTTCACCACGATGAGGGCGTCACAATTTACACTCAACCGAATGATTTAAAAAAAATTCAAAACTTTTTAGCTGAAAAAAATATTGGCGTTGAAGAAGCTGAAATTGTTATGCGGCCAAAGGACTCAAAAAAAATTGAGGACAATAAAGAAGCAAATCAGCTAGAAAAATTATTCGCCGCCCTTGACGACAACCCGGATGTCAATAATGTTTTTACGAACGTGGAGCTTTAACGCATGCCCACGGGAACAAAAATCATTTTAGGCGTTGATCCGGGGTTGGCTAATACCGGTTACGGCGTAATTAGTGTCACTGGCAATAAATTAAATCATTTAGAGCATGGCGTAATAATAACCAAAAATTCCGACTCCTTAGCCAAAAGACTTTATCAAATTGCAAGCGGCGTTGAAAAAATTATTATTACCCATAAGCCCAAGTTACTGGCAATTGAAGAAATATTTTTTGCCAAAAATGCCAAAACGGCCATGCTCGTCGGACAAGCCAAAGGCGCAATATTATTAACTGCCGAACGGCACCAGCTAAAAACAGTTGAGCTTACTCCGCTTCAAATTAAAATGGCTTTAATTGGTTACGGCAAGGCCGACAAAAATCAAATCCAACAAATGATCAAAACGCTATTAAAACTAAAGCAAGTGCCAAGCCCGGACCATGCGGCTGACGCTTTGGCTTGTGCGGTGTGCGGTATTCATAAAACTAAGACATATGACTCAAAAAATTAAAGACCTGATTGCCAAAAGCCGGGAGATTTTACTTGACTCGTCTTTATCCAACGGCGCTATCATTGCCGCCAACTCTGATATGGAATACTATCCGCGCCAAGCCAAAGACTACCACTATGTCTGGCCTCGAGACGCCGCTTATATTTGTGTTGCCGCCAAACTGGCTGGCATTACTAACATTCAAGAACCGTTTTTCAAGTGGCTTGAATATCGGCCCCAAGATTTTAAAAAGCGGGGAAAATTATACGCCAACTACTCAACTAACGGTAGAATTAGGGTGCGACAATATCAACCGGATCAAGCCGGCTCAATGCTTTGGGCCATTTATGATTTTTACTCTGAGCATTTAAGTGAGGCCGCCAAACAAGAAAATTTAATTCGCCGATTAGCGGATGGCATTTCTGACAGCTGGAAAAGAACTTACTTTTTTGATAACACCGTTGACCTGTGGGAAGAAGGGCATAGGCAAACATCAACCAAAATGGAAAACAATCACACTTATAGCCTGGCCGCCTGCGCCCGGGGATTACTTTGCGCTGACATGATGCTAAAAGGTGATCGCTGGAAAGAGACTGCCCACCAAATGATTGAACGAATTAATGATGCTTATAACGAAAAACATAAATACTTTTTACGAACCCACGGTAAAATTGACGATTTAAACGTTGACGCCTCAATGCTTGGCATCGCTTATCCTTTTAATATTATTCCGGCCAATGACCCGCGCATGCTAAATACCGCCAGTGCCATTGAAAATAATATAGTGGTTAATGGCGGCGTGCATCGCTACCAGTTTGATTACTACGACGGCGAAGGCTCGGCTCAAGAAGGTGGCGGGGCGTGGCCGCTGTTAAATTTTTGGTTAGCCACTTACTATCAATTAGCCGGACAGCCAAAAAAGGCTGAACAATATTTCAATTGGGTAATTAACCGGCTCGACAACGACCTGTTAATTCCAGAACAGATTTTTGAAGATTTTCGCAAAGGCATTAAGCCGCTCGCCTGGTCTCACGCTATGTTTATTATTGCCGCCGCCAATTTAGGTTATTTAAAATCTGATGGCCAAAAATAAACTTTCAATTGTTCACATTACTTCCGAAGTTTCTCCATTTTCGCAAACCGGCGGTTTGGGGGATGTGGCCAGGTCGTTGCCCAAAGCAATTAAACGGCTTGGGCATGAGGTCATGGTCATTACGCCTTTATACGAACAAATTATTGACGCCAAAAAACAAAAATTGAAATTGTTGTTTGAGGAGGTGGCGATTACTTTGTCTGAAGGCATAGAGACAAAAGTTAACTTTTGGGTAGGCGAACTTATGCCCGGGCTGAAAGTTTACTTCGTCGCCAACAAGCAATACTTTGGGAGGAAAAAAGAATTGTATGGTTCTAAGCACGAAAACGCCCGCTTTATGCTGTTTGATTTGGCGGCGCTTAAGCTGTTGCGGCTGTTGCAAAAAGAGATAGACATTATTCATTGCCATGATTGGCCCACCGGGTTAGTGCCTTACTTTTTAAAAAAGCGATACCAAAAAGATCCGATCTTAAAAAACGCGGCTACTATTTACACTATTCACAATATGACCTTTCAGCTCGGTCAGCCGTGGTGGTTGATACCGCGGCGCTACCGCGATGATGGGTACGGCCGCATGCCGCCGTTTAAACATGGGCCAAAACTTGAGCGCGTTAATTTCGCCAAACGCGCAATTATTAACACTGACATGATTAACACCGTATCCGAACAATACGCCAAAGAAATTTTAACTAAAGATTTTGGGCAAGACTTACATATTATTTTGAAAAATAGAAAAGATCGTTTGTTTGGCATTGTTAATGGCATTGATTACAAAGATTATAACCCCAAAACCGACCCTGGGCTTTACCGCAACTATGACGCCAAAAGTTTAGACAAAAAATATCTCAACAAAACTTACCTGCAAAAATACTTTAAGCTACCACAAAATAAAGATGTGCCATTGGTCGGCATGGTTACTCGGGTGGCTGAGCAAAAAGGTTTTGATTTGCTATTTAAAATTATTGACACGGTGCTAAAAATGGATGTGCAAATTTTTATTATGGGCACGGGCGATAAAAAATATGAGGCCACGCTAAAATCACTAATGAAAAAATACCCAAATAAATTTAGCGCCAATTTAGAGTTTGACGCCAAGCGCGCGACTTTAGCCTATGCCGGATCCGACATGTTTTTGATGCCGTCACGTTTTGAACCATGCGGACTCGGCCAACTTATTTCGTTGCGTTACGGTTCGGTGCCAATTGTCAGAGCCACCGGCGGGCTGGTTGATACCGTGACTGACTTTGACGCCGCTACCGGGCATGGCGATGGCTTTGTATTTATTGATTACAATGCCCAGGGGTTACTAGTTGCCTTAACTCGCGCCTTAGAAACTTATAAACATAAAAAACAGTGGCGTAATTTAGTGCTAAACGGCATGGCCATTTCGTCGTCTTGGCAGGTACCGGCCGAAAAGTACGTCGAACTTTATCGTCGAGCGATTCGATTTAGCCAGCATAACGGCAAATCAAACGGTAAAAAATAATATGTATTGGGCCAACTTTTTACATTTACACCAGCCGCCAAATCAAACCAGGGACGTGCTGCGACAACTGGTTAAAGAAAGCTACCAGTTTATCATCAAAACTTTAAACAAAAGCAGCCAGGCCAAATTGACCGTTAACATTTCCGGCAGTTTAGTTGAACTACTTGTTAACTACAAATTTAACAAAGTTCTGGAAGGTTTTATTGAGCTTGCCAAGCAAGACAAAATTGAACTCACGGGCACTGCCAAATATCACCCCATCTTGCCGCTTTTGCCAAGCGAAGAGATTGCGCGGCAAATTAAACTTAATGATAAAACCCTGCAGACATACTTTGAGTCGGCTTACCAACCGAAAGGATTTTACTTACCCGAAATGGCATACAGCAAAGAGGCGGCCAAAGTGATAGCTGACCACGGCTTTGAGTGGATATTGTTAGATGAGATTTCTTACAATGGCAAACTTGGCGCGGTTGACTTTGACCAAAAATACCAAATTAAAAATATTGGGCTAACAGTTGTTTTTAGAAATCGCAACTGGTCAAAATCATTTCCGCCCACAACCGTAATTGATTTAAATAAACAAGAGTTGCCACCCCGGTTTGTGGTAACCGCCACGGACGGGGAAATGTACGGCTATTGGCATAAAGATGACTGGAAAGCTTGGCCGTACGCCTTAGGCTTGCCCAACGTTAAATCAATAAGCATGTCGCAGCTAATTAGGTTGTATAAAAATAGCGAGAAAATCACCCCGGTTAAAAGCAATTGGGAATCAACCGAAGACGAACTTAAACGCAATCATCATTTTGCTCAATGGGACGACCCGCACAATTTAGTTCAAGTTAAATTAAATGAGCTGCGAGAGTTAGCGATTAAACTGGTAAGTAAACACGAGCGCGACAGCAATCACGATTGGGCCAGGCGGCATTTGGATCGGGGGCTGTGTAGCTGTGCTTGGTGGTGGGCGGCGGGACGACAATTAGATGCTTTTAGTCCCGTCAGCTGGAATCCAGACGAAATAGAAAAGGGGTTGCAAGAGCTAATCAAAAGCGTTCGCTCGTTAAAGGGTGCTTCACCCTACGAAAAAATTAAAGCGGAAAAATTGTATCATTCAATTATTACTTTGGTATGGCAACGGCACTGGGAAAAACAATCCTAAAAAACAACTTTAAAGTTGACACATTTTTTGATCAGGCTAAAATGCTGGATTATTTTGATCGACGCTTAAATGACGAGACAATTGCCGGACCGCTAAAATTATCCTTGAAAAGGTTTAAAAAATACAACCGGCGGGCGGTCGTCAGATATGAATTATCCAATGCGAACAAACAGCAATTAATAGTATTTTGCAGTGCCGCGGGGGACGGTTCGCGCAAAAAAACTTTTGAAATTTTAAAATACTTTTTTGATCATAACATTACTACCCAAAAACCGCTATGGTATGACAAGCGCCTCAAAGGGATGTTTTATATTTCGGCTGAAGGGGATAATTTGTACCAGTATATCCAAGGGCAAAAGAACATCGACGCTTGGGTTGAGAAAGCTGGGCTTAAGCTCAGCCAAATTCACGGCTTAAAGCCGTTGCGAAAATTAAAATTGAAAAAGATAGATTTTAAAAATCAAATTGACCCGGAAAATGTTTTACGACGTTATAAAAAAAATTGGCCTAAAGAAACATCGCAGGCCATTGCCTTTAAAAAAAGGCTATTTGCTGAAATTGACAAGATCAAACCGGAGAAAAAAACTTTATGCCATGGCGATTTTCATCCCGAAAACATAATTATTCAAAAGCAAAACCATAAAATCATAGACGTGATTGATTTTACCGACACTGGACTGTGCGATCCGGCCTACGATTTGGGGTCATTTATGCAGCAGCTTGATTTTATGAGCCGAATTTACACGCCTGCCGCTAAAATAGAAAAATTACAACAGCAATTTTTTAACACCTATTTAAGCAACCGGAATATTGCGGCAAGTGATGAGCTAATTTACAAAATCACGCTGTTTCAAATTTTAACGGCGCTAAAAAGTGCCATCTTTTTTATGCCGTCTTTAAAAAAGCCAAAAAAAACGGCGATTAATTTTCTGCTCCAAGAAATTGAAATTTTATTTAAAAAAATTAGTTAGCCCTACCCGATTTAAGGCGAGCGTTGTATAATTTAAAAAATATGGCAAGATCAGAAATTTATTTAGGGGTTGATGTCGGTGGCACAAAAATCCACGCTGGCTTAGTGTCTCAAACCAAAGTAATCAAACAAATACGCGTTGCTACTGGCGTTAACCAAGGCCGCCCAGCCGTGATTAACAATATCAAAAAAACAATTTCCGAGCTTAACTCAAGCCAAGTTAAGGGAATTGGTGTAAGCATTGCCGGCTCTATATCGGCTGATCGCGGGTCTGTTTTATTTAGCCCAAACTTGCCTAAAAATTTTAAAAATGTGCCTTTAGGAAAAATTTTGAAAAAAACTTTTAAAAAAGAAATTAGAATTGAAAACGATGCCAATTGCTTTACCTTGGGCGAAGCGATTTTTGGGGCTGGTAAAAAATATGACAATGTTGTCGGCTTAACCTTGGGCACCGGCGTGGGCAGCGGCTGGGTGATGAATAGTAAAATTTACAGCGGGGCACAACACTTAGCCACTGAACTTGGCCACACGACAATTGTCGACCATGGCATTGAGTGCAACTGTGGGCAAAAGGGCCACTTGGAAATTTACGCCTCAGGTTCGGGCATGATTAAACTGTACAAGCTAGTCGCCGGCAAAAAAGCAGACGCTTATGAAATTGAAAAAAAAGCCAAACGGAAAGACCGCCAAGCCACACAAGTTTTTCATATCATGCAAGAAGCTTTAGCGGTTGGTTTAGCAAATATTATAAACGGGTTAAACCCTGGCATTGTCGTGCTTGGCGGCGGCCTAATTCGTGTGCCTTTATTTTGGCGCCCAGCCATTGCTTTAGCGCGCAAAAAACTAATTTACCAACCTTCAAAAAGGATCCCGATTGTCAAAGGCAAGCTCGGCGAAAACGCCGCCGTGCTTGGAGCGACATTATTGTTTAAACAATAACATTACCGCCGTGCCCATTCCTCAACTGTCAACTAAAACTCATTCGCCTAAAAACTGGAGCAAAAAACCATTGCGCTCCCGAACTAGCCGCAAGCTGCCAAAAATCACCGGCCATAAGCCCTTCAAAAAACCGCCTAAAATTCCCACGGAATGGTTGGTGTTGGCCATCAAAGGCGCAGCAATACTTTTTGCCGGAGGAGTTATCCTGTTAATCGGCGCATTTATTTGGTACGGCAAGGATTTGCCTCCGCCCGGTGGAATTATTGACCGTGAAGTTCCGTTATCTACTAAAATCTACGACAAAACCGGCGAAACCGTTTTGTTTGATATTTTCAAAAACCAACAACGCACCCAAATTGAACTAAGCGATATTCCAGACTACGCCATTGAAGCGACTATTGCCGCAGAAGACAGAGATTTTTATACTCACTCTGGCTTTAGCGTCCGCGGCATAGTTAGAACTATGATTACTAACATTTTACGCAATGAACGCGCCGGCGGATCAACGTTAACCCAACAGTTAATTAAAAACGCGATATTAAGCCCGGAAAAAAAGTACTCCCGGAAAATTAAAGAGTTAATATTAGCCATCCAATTGGAGCGAAAATTTACCAAGGATGAAATTTTAAGGTTGTACTTTAACGAAATACCTTACGGCTCGGTTGCCTACGGTATCCAGGCGGCGTCTGAAACCTACTTTAACAAACAAGCTAAAGACTTAACCTTGGCCGAAGCGGCAATTTTAGCCGCCCTGCCTCAGTCGCCAACTTATTATTCACCTTATGGCAGCCATTACGATGAGCTAATTAGGCGCCAACATTATGTTTTAGATGCCATGGTCGACGAAGGCTATATTGCCAAGCAAGAGGCCGAAGCAGCTAAAGAACAAGAGCTTAGCTTTCGCAAACGTGAGGAAGGGAATATTACCGCACCGCATTTTGTAATGTATGTCCGCGAATTATTAACCGCTAAGTATGGTGAACGACTAGTTGAGCAGGGGGGGCTTAAAGTAATTACCACCCTTGATTTATCCAAGCAAGAAAAAGCCGAAAAAGCGATTGAGGAGGGAATTGAAAAAATACGCAACTTAGGCGGATCAAATGCTGCGCTGTTGTCGCTTGATCCAAAAACCGGTCAAATTGAAGCCATGGTAGGCTCGGTAGATTTTTTTGACGAAGAAATTGATGGCCAAGTTAACATTACCACCCGCTTACGCCAACCAGGCTCTTCTTTTAAACCAATAGTTTACGCCGCCGCATTTAAAAAGGGCTATACCCCCGGCACTATTTTGTATGACGTTGTTACGCCATTTTCAACTGACATTGAAGGCACATATAAACCTAAAAATTACGACTTAAAAGAGCATGGGCCTGTCACTATCAGAAAAGCCCTGGCTGGCTCACTAAATATCCCGGCCGTTAAAGCAATTTATTTAACCGGAATTAATAATGTGCTGGATTTAGCCGAAGATTTAGGTTACAGCTCGCTTGATAACCGATCTCGCTTTGGCTTGTCGTTGGTACTTGGTGGAGGAGAGGTGCGCATGATAGAACATTTAAATGCCTATGCCGCCTTTGCTCGCGAAGGCATTCAACACGAGGTCAGCGCTATTTTAAAAGTTGAAGACAAGGATGGTAATGTGCTTGAAGAATGGGAAGATAAAAACCAACGTGTTTTAGAAGAACAAACTGCCCGCCAAATAAATAACATCTTGTCGGACAACAACGCCAGGGCTTACGCTTTTGGTGAAAACAATTATCTTACTTTAGGTAGTCGGCCTGTGGCCGCCAAAACCGGTACCACTAATGACTATCGCGATGCCTGGACTTTGGGCTACACACCATCAATTGCCGCCGCGGTTTGGGCTGGTAACAACAATAATGACGCGATGAACCTTGGTGCGGCAGGCGGAGCGGTATCAGCGCCAATTTGGCGAAACTACATGCAATTAGTGTTGGGCGACACGCCCGTTGAATACTTTAAAGAGCCTAATCCGGTTGTGACTGGCAAAGCTGTTTTGGACGGAGAATCATCATCTGGCCCTGGAATTCCGGTTAAAATTGATAGATTTTCAGGCAAGCTTGCCACCCAATACACGCCTGAACACTTAGTCATTGAAAAAAAATTCACCCAAGCTCACAGTATTTTATTTTACATCAATAAAGACGACCCCCAAGGCGATACACCGCCAAACACCAATGACCCGCAATTCGCAAACTGGGAAGGGGCGATCCAACGCTGGCTAGACGAGCAAGGCTTAACTAATGAAACCCAACCAACCGAATATGATGATGTTCATCTGCCAGAATACATTCCCTCAATTATTATTGAAAGCCCAACTAACAACAGTAAAATCTCGAGCCGAGACATAAATGTGCGAGTTAACGCCAGCGCGCCGCGAGGAGTCAGCCGCGTGGAATATTATTTGGAAGATCATTTAGTTGGCACTTCACGTTTACACCCATACGAACTTGACACTTATCTTGGCGCCCCGGCGATAACTAGCGGGTTTTACACCTTAACCGCTAAAGTCTTTGACGATGTAGACAATACGGCTAGCGACCAAATTAGCTTGAATTTACTTTTGCCAAGCCTGCCTGTCACAATTAATTTAACTGAGCCGGCTTCCGGCACGGCCGCAACCGAATCAGACTTCCCGCTAAATATTGCCGCGACCTTATCTAGCCTGGGCGGCATTAAAGAGGTTACCTTCTTTTTTACTAAAACGGGCGGCGCACCGTCGTTTATTAACACCACTAAACAAGTTTCCTCAAGCCCGGTTAAAACTATTTGGCAAGAGATACCTCCGCCAGGGGGGTATGAAGTGTATGCCGTGGCTTTAGACGAACAAGGCCGCCGGTTTGAAAGCCGCCGGGTTAATATTACAATTTCTAAACCTGAATAATACTTATGATATCAACCATCTTTTTTGACTTTGATGGTGTTTTGACCACGGATAAAAACGGCTGGTACACAACATGTAAAAATATTCAAAAGACAATCCCCAAAACAAAACTTCAATCCATTATTGATTGCTATTTAAAGCATACGCCAAATTTGAGTCGCGGTGAAATTAGCCATCAAGAAATGTGGCCAGACTTTTGCGACTGTGTGGGCGAAAATATTGATATTAATATTTTACCTCAAGCCTTGGCCAACGCGCCTAAAAACGAAAAAATGCTTGGCTTGTGTAAAAGGCTAGGCCAAACCTACCGGCTTGGAATTATTACTGACAACAACTTGGCGCGCTTCAATTTACTCAAAACAAAATGGGGCTTATCAAGACTATTTAAAGTTATTTGCTTGTCGGCCGAGCAAGGTGCGCTTAAGACAGACCAGGACTTATTTGAAAAAGCTCTTGAGCTAGCAGGCGTTAAAGCAAAAGATAGCGTGTTTATAGATAACCACGAAAAAAATCTCACTATTCCAAGGCAAATGGGCTTTAAGACTTTTTGGCATGACCATGAGAAAAATGATATTAATCTTTTGGTCACTCGACTTCAAGCCTGGGGTATAAAAATTTAACCTAAAACAAAAACAACCTGCGGATACGTCATCCCCGCGAAGGCGGGGATCTAGTTTTAAATTCTGGATTCCGGCCCACAGGCCGGGATGACAATGCAGATTGCCTTTGTGGTGGCTCTGAACGAATGACTGTCTAAGAGCCGTTGTCCTCGGTCTCGGCCCTCCTAAGCCGATACTGAGAGCACGCGTCAACCACGAACAGCAACGACGCGATTTGTTGAATTGCCAGCAGGGGTTTGTCTTGAATGGTCATTAGAACAGCGTTAGAACTGTTCATGACCATAAACCCGAAGAAGCCTCTTGGGTTTTGGTGCGCGAGTAGGTAGGTGCCAGTCAAAAATCCTACTGACACTCCCAGCTCCAGCCACTGTGTAATACTTGTGACCCCACCAAAGTCGTACAGACTAGAGGTAAAAGCTACCACCCCAAAACTGCACCTAATCCATAACGTACCTCCTCTCAGGTAGCAGACCCCGCATCATAAAATAAAAACTCCCCGCTGTCAACTTAAACAAAAACAACCCAAAAAAGTAAAGCCCCCTGTTAAGGGGGATTTAGGGGGTTCAATTAACGCCCCCAACCACCACTTTAATTACTCTTGAGAGATCTCTCGGCTACGCTCGAGATGACCGATAGGCTGCTTTTTATCAATTATTGCTTAATCGGCATGATGATATAAATGTATTGCTCGTCGCTGCTTGGCCTTACTATGACTGGGCTTGACCCATCTATTACCTCCACCACAACCTCAGAAGTGTCAATTACCTGCAGCACGTCTAATAGATAGCGATAATTTAACACGGTGGAATTACCCTCTCCGCTTACTTCTGTGTTAATATCGGTAGTGTTTTCGCCCAACTGGTTATTAGACGAGGTGATAGTGATTTTGTTGTCTTTGGCTGAAAAATCTAAAGAGATATCAAAAATACCAGAGCGGGTAAATAAACTCGCGGCCTTAACCGCTTTAATTAGATCCACCCGGCTTACAGTTGTCTTGGTTTTACCCTTGTCTGGGATAATTTGTTTATAGTCAGGATACTGCCCTTCAATTAACCGTGAGGTGATATCAATTTCGCCAACATTAAATAAAATCTGGTTGTCGTTAAGATATATTTTCACTTCTTCCACCTCTTCAATTGCGATATCGCTTTTAACACTACCTAAAATGCGAAGTAACTCTAGTATGGTGCGTACCGGCACAATCACCGATTTATTACTACCCCCTTTTTTAACTTCTAAAACGCGTTCTGCGAGCCGATAACTATCAGTCGCGGCTAAGGTTATGTTTTCTTTACTAAACTGCATAAAAACGCCTGAAATTTCTGGCCTGGTTTCATTCACGGTAATAGCAAACGCCACTTCTGACAAAGCTTGACGAAGATCATCAATACCTACAATTATCGGGTTTTCCTTTACCACGTCAGGGATAACTGGAAAATCTGTTGCTGATAAGCCTTTGATTTTAGTTTTATTTTTTTTACATTGGACCGATAAGGTATCCCCCCCAACCACCTCCAGGGTAATATTTTCCTTGGGTAAAAAACTAATGTAGTCGGTTAATAGGCGTGACTGGGTGGTAGTTTCGCCCTTAGACTCTACCTTACCGCGCACCTGGCAACTCACCGCAATCTCTAAATTTGTAGCCATTAGTATAATACCGTTATCAGTGCTTTTGATTAAGACGTTATTTAGGATTGGCAGGTTAGCGCTTTTGGCGGCGATATGCCCAGCTATGGATAATCCGTAGAGCAAATTTTCTTGGGTACATATTAATTTCATTTTATCGTTTATTTATTTAATAATATTAATAATATAACTTGTGGAAATATGGATAAGTTTAAAAATTGTTAAATATACTTCGGATAATTTTAAAAAACCACTTTTTTAATTCCGGACAAACTGCGTAAACATGTGTGTGAGAAGTGCGGGTGGAATGTGGTTATTTTTAAGAGTTTTATTTTGGTGTTGATGAGCTGTTGAGTACTTTTTTTGTTTTTAATAATGTGTGTGTAGTTTGTTAAAGGTTTATACCTAAGCCATCCACATTATATCCAAAAGTTTTTTAACTATAAAGACGTTCGCGGATAAAAGTGATGTCTTGTTTTATTTTTTCATCCTCATTAACCGCTTTGGATATTTTGGAATAAGCGTGCATGGCGGTGGTGTGGTCACGATTGCCAACAAATTGTCCGATCGACGGGTAGGAGGTGTTAATTTCTTCGCGCATTAAAAACATGACAATTTGGCGTGGGACGGCTAAGTTTTTTTTGCGGCAATCACCCAATAAATCATCTATTTCAATGTCGTAAAAATCAGATACCGTATTAATAATTTGCTTGGGCGTGACAGTTTTTTTGGCTGGAGCGGCGGTAAGGCTAGCTAAAATAGTTTTTGCGCTTTCTTTATCTATTTTTTTCTTATATAGCTGTTGGTGGGCCATTAGTTTGTTTAACGCACCTTCTAGTTCGCGAATATTATTTTGAATGTTAGAGGCTAAAAAGTTGATTACCTCGTTAGACAAATTAAAATTTCTTTCTTGGCATTTGGTTTCTAAAATCGCGATACGAGTTTCAAGGTCGGGGATGTTGACATCAGCCATCATGCCCATCTCAAAGCGTGAAACTAGCCTATTTTCTAGTCCGGGTATGGCTTTGGGGGGGCGGTCTGACGACATTACAATTTGTTTGTTGTTTTGGTGGAGTTCATTAAAAGTGTAAAAGAAGGCTTCTTGGGTGCCGTCTTTGCCGGCTAAGAATTGGATGTCATCAATTAAAAGCACATCCACAGAGCGGTATAAGTCTTTAAATTTGTTGGGGTTAGTTTTAACTGATTGAATAAAATCATTGGTAAATTTTTCGCAAGTGACGTATAAGATTTTTCGCTTGGGACTTTGCGTTTTTAAAGCGTTGCCGATAGCTTGCATTAAGTGAGTTTTACCAAGCCCCACGCCGCCGTATAAGAATAAGGGATTATAAGAACCGCCCGGGCGTTCAGCAATTGATTGGCAAGCGGCGCAAGCCAGTTCATTGGATTTACCAACCACAAAGGCAGAAAAGTTAAACCGAGGATTTAATCCGTCCTGTTCAATAACGGTGGCGGTGTCAGTAGCGGTGGCAGAGGAAGCTTCAACCGTCGCCACCCCTGCGTCGCCGTCTTGTCGAGGCATGGTGTTTTCGCTGAATTCTGGTTTTTGGGTTTCAACTTTATAAACCACTTCTCGTACCTCATTGTTAGTGATTTTTTGAAGCGCCCTGATAATAACCATGTGATATTTTTTCTCAAGCCATGCTTTAGTAAAGGTATTGGGCACTGCGACAGTAAGCCGGCCGCCGTCGTAAGCGGTGATAAATGTATTTTTAAACCAGGTGATAAAATTAGCCTTACTGAGCACTAGCTCCAGCTCGCCCAGGGTGGCTTGCCAGAGTTGTTTTTTATTCATGGTCATAGTTAATATAGGCTAGACTTAGCAAAATATTTAGGGGGTGTTAGATGATTACACAGTATAGCATGTGCATACGTTTTGCAACATATCCCCAGCGACTTGTAATGTTATCAAAGTGTTGATAAATTGTGAATACCAATTTAAAATAAATATAGGTAGTGGCAAAAATGTTTTGGATTGACGTTAACGCTTAATTTTAGTACAATTGACCGCACTTGATCATTTGATTATGCCTAAACGAACATACCAACCAAAAACCAGAAGACGCAAGCGTAAACATGGATTTAAAAGCCGCATGAGCAGCCCGGGCGGTAAGCGCGTATTAAAAAGAAGACGCACTAAGCGCCGGTCCAAGCTAAGCGCTTAGGTTCATGTTGGAAAAGGATCTTCGGTTAACGGCGGATAGAGACTTTAAAAAAGTTTTTGCTCGTGGCCACGGGGCGAGGGGCAAGCATTTAGCCATAAAAGTATTGAAAAACAGCCTGGCGGCAAGCCGTTTTGGTGTGGTTGTATCAAGCAAAGTGGCTAAAAAGGCGGTTGCTAGAAATAAATTAAAGCGGCAGTTGCGGGTAATTATTTATAAGCATCTAACACAAGTAAAAACAGGCTTTGATGTGGTGGTGGTAGCCAGGCCGAGCGCGGTAAGCGAGCCTTATCAAGCTTTAAGCGAAGAGTTAGAATATTTATTTGCTCGCGCCAAGTTAGTTAAATGATTACTTTTAAATTTACTTCTCAATTTATCGCGTTAAGGGCAATTCGCCTTTATCAAAAAACATTATCTTTTGACCATGGCTGGCTTCGCGGCTTGTATCCGGACGGGTTTTGCCGTTATTACCCCAGTTGTTCGGAGTACACTTATCAAGCGATTGCTCGCCATGGAGTTTTAAGGGGGTCTAAAATGGGTTTGTGGCGGATTTTAAGATGCAACCCATGGTCACACGGCGGGAATGATCCAGTAAAATAACATGTTTCAAATTTACCAAACATTTTTTTATCAACCCATATTTAACCTCCTGGTATGGTTAGTAAATGTTATTCCGGGCAACGACATCGGAATTGCCATTATTTTACTAACCATCATCATTAAGGGGGTTCTATTTCCATTTTCATTAAAATCTATCCGGTCGCAACGCACGTTACAGCAACTCCAGCCAAAAGTTGAGGCGCTGCGTAAAAAATACGGCAATAAAAAAGAAGAGATGGCTCAAGAGCTGATGAAATTATACCGGACCGAAAAAGTAAACCCGCTATCCTCGTGCTTGCCGCTTCTAATTCAACTGCCTTTTTTTATTGCGGTTTACCGTGTGTTTATTAGCGGTTTGACTAACGGTAGCTTTGATTTGCTTTATCCGTTTATTGAAAATCCAGGCACAATAAGCCCAGTGACTTTAGGATTTTTTGATTTGTCTAAGCCAAATATTATTTTAGCCTTAATTACTGGCGCGGCTCAGTTTTTCCAAACTAAAATGATGGTTGGTAAGCGCCAACCTAATATCCCTGGCGCCGGGGACGAGCGAACGATGGCGGCGATGAATAAACAGATGACTTATATGATGCCGGCAATTACGGTCATTATCGGAATTAGTTTGCCGGCTGGTTTAATTTTATATTGGTTTGTAACCACCTTGCTAATGATTGCGCAACAACATTACACTTTTAAAACCCATCCAGCTGAAAAACCAGCAGTCGTTGAGGGCGAGGTAGTTGAGATGGTGGAAAAGAGTGAAGGGAAAGAAGAATAATATGTTAGAAAACCAGGACTTAGTGAATTTGCCAGTGGAAACCCAAAGCGGTGAGAGCTTGGGGCATATCAACCATTTTGAAATTGATCCGGCTACGCAAGAAGTTGTAAAATATTACGTCAAAGCCGGGCTGATTAAAAATTTGTGGAAAGATCAGCTTGTGATTGACCGGTCGCAAGTGATTTCAATATCTAAAGAAAAAATGGTGGTTGAAGACACAACCTCAAAAGTCACTCAAAGTAACCCAAAGCTAGCGCCAACAGGGTAAAGAGTTTTTATACATCATAGAGCTATACAAAATTCCGGCATAAATATGCACGATTTACACAAAAAGTGGGCACATAGATGGCTGAATCCGCAATCAGAGGCACGTCCTTCCCCTATACAGGGAGTTGGGGTTTTCGCTAAGGATAAAATTTTAAAAGGAGAGGTCGTGGGTGTGCTGGGCGGTGTTATTGTTCATAGAGATGAAATTGAGGAGTATAGATCGATCATGACTCAGGTAGGTATACAAATTGATGAGGATTTTTTTATAGTTCCAACAACTCGCGAAGAGCTTGAGCGCTTTGGAGTTTTTAATCACTCCTGTGAACCAAATGTTGGTTTTTCAAACTCCATCACCCTTGTGGCAATAAGAGACATAGAGCCCAAAGAAGAACTTGTTTTTGATTATGCTTTTTGTGAAACGGCGGAGGAGAATTTTAACTGTAATTGTGGTTCCTCGTTTTGCAGAAAAGTAATTTCTTCTCAGGATTGGAAGAACAAGGAAGTTCAAAATAGATACAAGGAGTATTATTCCCCTTACTTAAGGGATAGAATAAGCTAAACTAATTTTAAAGCTTTTTCCGCTAAAGCTTCGGTTTAGATTGTCAGATTTGGCCTTATAGAAATAAAAACCCCCGGCTGAGGGTCTTTTATTTTTTATCATTAATTAAAAATCTCTTTTTTTGCTGACGATTATTTTACAAAAGATAAAGAGAGCTGGTCAGGCTCTCTCTTGCGTTATTGCGCATGTTTTAAGACCGCTTTTTTGCAGCTTTTTTCTTAGCTGGCTTTTTGTCTGTTTTTTTGGTGCGGCCCTCCGTTAGCTTGTATAAGCTTAGAGATCCTTTCCTGCCGACGCAACCATCACCGTCCCCCATGGCGGTCATCTGTTCCATGAACCGCTCTGGTTGTGAATTACTCCCTCAAGCTCTGTGCCCTTGGCGCAACTCACGTCACCTGGGCCAGCGGTCAAGAAGCTACATGTTTTGCTTGGGTCATCACAGCCGAACTTGCAGACTTCTTTGACATGTTTGGCGGTAAGCTGTTTATTTGCTTCCTTTTTTACAGCTTCGTAGACACCTTTCTTCTCCAGCAGGGGGACGATGGCATCCTTCATTGGTTGATCGAATCCTTCGTAGCCGGAGCAAGCCGACGCAATGTCAGCCAACCGTGTTGGGCTTAAGGATTCGAGCAACCCTTCAGGGAGGTCGTTTTGGCAGGCCATTACTGCCAAGGTAAACCCAATCTCCCCTGCGAGCTTATCAAGGTCGGCTCCGATCCTTTTGACAACTTCCACGGGGCCATGCCTTACATCTCTGTAGAAGAAATCTTTTGTGCCGACGGGGCACAGACGTAGCAGTACACCCTCAAAGTAGATTGCCAAGACGCATGCCGTCACCTCTTTTTTTCACTTACATCTTGACGAGTTACTTTGACGAAGTCGCCGACGCAATACTCTTGAGAGTTTTTCTTTGCTGCATTTTTTTTGGCCACCCAGTCCACCTCCTTCTCTAAATCTAGATGCGTATGTCACCACACCATTATGATGACAGGTTATTTTTATTAAAATTTATTAAAGTGTAAATATGATGATTCATTATTTATAAGAGAATTTATTTAAAATAAGCCAATATTTTTATAATAAAAATAAAGTGTAAGTAATTATTGACACAAATTAAGGATTGTGCTACAAAAAGCTTAGGCGTTTTTATTTATACATTAAAGTAGTTATGAAAAATTTAGTAAGCGATTCAGGTCTGGATGATAATGAAGCTAAGATATATCAGGCGCTGTTAGAGCTTGGGCCTTCAACAGTTAGTCAGGCAACTAAAAAAGCCGGCATTACTAGAACTTTTGGCTATCAAATATTAGAACAGTTAAGTGTCTATGGTTTGGTTAATAAAGTTTCTAGCGAAGGCAAAAAGATACGGTATAGCGCTGAGCACCCTCGACGCTTAGTCCAATTTGTACAAAACAAAAAAAACCAATGGGAGAAGAGATTAGAACGAGTTGAACAAGAACTGCCGGAGCTGGTTTCTTTATATAAATTAATTGATAAACCAATTGTTAGGTATCAAGAAGGCATTGAGGGGTTAAAAGCGATTTATAGCGAATCGTTGGAGACAAAAGATGAAGTTTTATCTATTGCTGACATTGAAGGCTGGAACATGCCTGAATTTAGGCAATGGGGTAAGGACTATAATAAAGAGCGGAGTCGGAGAAAAATTCATGAACGTATGCTACTGCTAGATACGCCTCAAGGACGAGAATGGATGAAAGATTATCGCGGATCTTTTACTTACACTCATTATAAATGGATCAAGGCAGAGCAGTTGCCAGGTATAAAAGAGTTTAGGGGTGAGATTAACGTATATGAAAATAAGGTTGTATTAGCATTGCACCAACAACCAAATATTATGGGCGTAATGATAGAAAGCTTGGCCCTAGTTAACTTACTTAAAGGTTTGTTTAATTTAGCTTGGGAGCAAGGAGTGTCCCCAAAGAAAAATTAAAAATCTCTTTTTTTACTGACGATCATTTTTATTTTTTGGGGAGCGGCTTCAATTTTGACTGGAGTTTTAAAAATTTTTCCGCCATCAGCGGTAATAGAGGCGGTTTTAGGGCCGCGGATAAAAATTCTTTTGAACGGAAAAATGCTTTTAGCAAATTCGGTTCTAAACATGCCTTTGCGGCTGGCGGTTTCTACGAGTAAGTCTAAATAACCATCTTGCGGGTTGAAATGGTTTTGGCCGGCGGCTACATGGGCCGGGCGTAAATTGCAGACATTAATTTTACTGCCGGCATGCTCGGTAGAAACAGCAAATTTATCGTCAAATTCAATTACTGCCTGGCCGTCGGAAATGGTAGCTTGAGAAACAAAATAATCATTATTAATTTTGCCCAAATCAATTTTTTGAATAATTCTAGTGGAAATAGTTTTGGTTGCATCTTCTACAGAGTTAATGCCTAGGTCATGAGCAATTGTGTTGTTTGGCCCAAACGGAACAATACCAAGCACTACTGGCCTGCCAACGATGGCGTTGATGACTTGGAATAAGGTTTTGTCGTTGCCGACCGCTACCACAGTTTTAACGCCGACGCGAACCTCTTCTTCAATTAGTTGTTTGAGGTTTTTTAAGGGCGACAGACGACTAATTTTCCCGCCAATGCCAAGATCTGTCAGTTGCATTTCCATTTTAATAAGTTGCCGCTGATATTTTTTTTCACTCAAGAGACTGTCGTATAAATAAAGATACATAAATTACAGACGCCCGGATTTTAGGCAAGGGGGTCGGGAGGGGTGGCTTCAGCCGCCTTGTTTGTTTTCGAAGCCTTGCCTTTTTTAGTTTTGCCAGAAGTAATTTCACTAGCCTCAGGCTTAGATTTTTTTTGCTCCCCGATTTGGACCTTGCCGTTGACTACCGCCCCGGAAGCAATTGAAGCGGTTTTGCATTTAATATCGCCGAAGACTCTCGCAGAGTTGCTTAAGTCAAGGGAGTCTTGAATCTTAACATTGCCTTGGATTTCCCCGGCTATGTTAGCACTGCCGGCCGACACATTGGCAAAAATTTTAGCATTACTGCCAACTTGTAAATTTCGGTCAGTTTTTAAATTTCCGGTTACTTGGCCTTCAACGACAACATTGCCGGCGGCTTCAAAATCGCCTTCAACTTTAACCGAAGGGCCGATTACGGTATCGACCTCGCGACCCGCTTCATCACCTTTAAACATAGGAGTACATTTAATAGTAATTTTATCTTCATTATTGTAGGCGTTCAGTCATTTTCTGTCAATTTGGTGTCTTGACCCCGTCAGACGGGGTTGACGCGGCGGGCTAGCTGTGATAGCATGCGGTCACTAATAACTAAGTGAAAATAGTGTGCCAGTAAAAAAAGCAGCCATGAAAGATTTGCGCCAAAGTCAAGCTCGGGCAAGCCGCAACAAACAGGCAAAAGAAAATATTGCTTATTTATTAAAGCGTGTCCAAAAATCAGTTGAGGCCAACGACCTTACTAAGGCTGAAGAATATGTGAAGCAAGCGGTCAAAGCGATTGATAGAGCGGTTCAAAAAGGCGTGATGAAAAAAAATACCGGTGCCCGCAAGAAGTCTAGATTGATCAAGTCAGCCAAGCCGCAGGCAAAAAAGTAATTACATTTCAAGCCCGCTATCCGGCGGGTTTTTTGATTATATTTAAAATTATTTTTCCCCCTCACGCACAGTGGGCAAGCATTATTAAAATAAGTGCTAACGTATAACTATTACGCCAAAATGAGCAGATCAAGTAATGCTTGCGGTGAAGTGGCACTGTTTTTTAGGGCTTGGTCGGTTTCTAGTAGCCGATTATAAATAAGCTTTAATTCTTCCAAGCTAAAGTTAGATACTTGTTGGAGTGATTTTTTTACCACAAACGGGTGGAGCTTAGTTGTTTTGGCAATAGCCTTTTCATTTAGATTTTCGCCCGCGAGAGATTTTACGGCCAATAAATTTTTAAATTGCCAGGTGATGGTAGCAAGTAGCGACAAATGATTTATGCCTAAGTGGAATTGGTCTTCTAAAAGCTGTAAGGCTAAGGCGTGCTGACGCTTGCCAATAGCGTCGGTCATATTAAAGACATTGTCGTCAAAAGAACCTATGCTTAAAAGCTCAATTTCGGTTTTGGTTATTTTCTTGCCAGCTGCGTAAGCTTTAAGCTTTTCCATTTCATTAACCAATCGCCACAAATCATTGCCAACCCAGTCAAGCAATAAATCTAAAGCATTAGATTCAATTTTTAAGTTTTTATCTTGGCAATATTTACTGAGCCAGCGTTTTAGCTCATGGGGCTCTAAAGCGCTAAATTCTTGGCTTAGTTTTTCATTTTTTAAATTGTTTAAAAGTTCTTTGCCGGGCTTATGTAAAGGGGTTTTAATTTCTCCGTCCCAAAAAATCAAAATGTTTTCGCTTTGCCGCCGCAAGGCATTTAGAATAGCTTCACAATTTTCCTTGTTTGGCCTCAGGCCAAAAAAGTCCTCCACAATTATCATGCGGCGCTTAGCTAAAAAAGGCGCGGTTAAATAAGATTGTTGGATTGTTTGAGCTGTGGCATTTTTTCCAATTAAAATATCAATATTTAAACCAGACTTATCCACGTCGGCGATAAATTTAGCTTTAAGCTCGTGTAGTTTTTGGCGCGACCGGTAAGTGTCTTCGCCGTATAAGAAAATAAGCATAAAATAACAAATGGCTTAGCAAATAGTATTATAAGCGTTTTTCCATGTAAATAATATCGCCCATCTTTCTAGTTGTGGCAAACCCATTTTTTTCATAGAATTTTATTGCACCGCTAAAAGATTCTGTTGTGTTTAATTTAAGTGTTTTTATTTGTTTTCCTGACAATAGTGAATGACTGCATTAAGAAGGCTTAAGCCCAATCCCATACCACGACAATCCTTGTCTACGTATAGCCTTTCAGTTCTCCTTGGGCGCCTTTTTTCTTTAGGGCTACCGTCCCAATAATTGTATTGTCGTTCGGTATGACCCAAAACATACCTCCAGTCTTCAAGTAGTGTTCTGTTGGGTCGTCCAAGTCTTTATCAAGTTTTTTGTTATATTGATAGCCATATTCTTGAAGCACTTTGGTCACCAGACTAGCCACACTAGGTTGATCAGAATCAGAATATTTTTTTATTTGATACTTTTTCATTGTTTAATTTGACAGCAGGCTCCCTCTCTTTAAGAGAGAGCTCGCCCGACCTAATGGCTTCATAACCACCCTGGCGGGGGAGTAAGAGCGAGGTAATGCATTATACCCCCTCACCTTTGTCCTCTCCCTCCAAGGGAGAGGAGACTATTTATCTACTTTAATTCGCCCCAATTTTGACCTATTTGAACGTGCGTTTCGATGGGGCAACGGAGCTTATAAATATTTTCCATTTTGTCGGTAATAAATTCAGTGACTTTGGTAAGATCATTGTTTGGCACCTCAAAGACTAATTCGTCATGAACTTGAAGTAACATTTTAGCGTCGCGGCTGATTTTGGGCAAGCCTTTGTATATTTCTATCATGGCAAGCTTCATTAAGTCAGCGGCGGTACCTTGAATCGGGTGGTTAACGGCGGCGCGTTCAGCGGCGGCGCGAACTTGGTTTTGGCTGGAACTGATTTCAGGAAAAAATCGTCGGCGGCCAAAAATAGTTTCAGCATAACCTTGTTTGCGGGCAATTTCTTTGGTTTCTTCTAGATAGTTGTGAATGGGCGTGTGCAAATTAAAATAGCGATCAATAAAATCTTGGGCCTGTTCGCGGGGAATGTCTGCGTATTTGGATAAACTTACATAACCCATGCCGTAAATTATGCCAAAGTTAATCGCTTTGGCGGCGTAACGATCTTTTTTGGCCACCTTATCTAGCGGTATTTCATTAATGTCGGCGGCAGTTCGCGTGTGAATATCTTCCCCTTTTTTAAATGAATTAATCATTTTGGCGTCGTTAGCCAAAGATGCGATAATGCGAAGTTCAATTTGGTTGTAATCAGCAGATAATATTTTTTTTCCGCGTCCGGCGACAAAAGCTTTACGAATTTCACGGCCGATATCGGTTCGCATGGGGATATTTTGTAAATTGGGATTGGATGAAGATAGCCGGCCGGTAGCAGCGATAGTTTGATTAAATTGCGTTCGTACTCGGCCGTCGTCATTGACTAGTTCTGGCAAAGCGTCTAAATAGGTGTTTTGCAGCTTGGTTAATTCGCGATATTGGCTAATTAAATCTATAATCGGGTGCTGGCCGCGCATTTTTTCTAATTCAGCGGCCGCCGTAGAGATTCCAGTTTTAGTTTTGCCTAGCCCTTCGGTTGAAATTTCAAGTTTTTCAAAAAGGATTTCTTTGAGTTGCTGCGGTGAACTAATGTTAAATTTAGTGCCCGCCATTTTATAAATTTTAGTTTCTAAGGTTGCAATTTTTTTTGAAAAGCTGCTCGACATTTTTTTCAGAAAGCCGACATCAATTTCAATGCCAACGCGTTCCATGTCCGCGAGTACGCGCACTAGCGGCACTTCAATTTTGAATAAAATGCCTTCGTTATTGCTTTGCCTGAGTTGTTTTGCCAGAGGTTTAATTAAGCGATATGTAAAATCAGCGTCCTCACAAGAATAGTCAGACATTATTTCAATCGGCACAACCGATAAATCTACAGTTTTGTCTTTGGGCGATAATTTTTTACCGGCGATTTCTTCAAGCGTAATCATTTGATGGCCGAATTCAGTAAAAGCTAAATTATCAAGTTTTAATGCGCGGTTACCCGGGTTGGATAAATAGGCGGCAAGCATTGTGTCAAAATGCACTCCTTGCACTTTAAGGCCATGGCTTTCAACTACTTCCAAGTCGTATTTAATGTTATGCCCGACTTTTTTAATTTTTGAATCGTTAAAAATTTTATTTAGCGCGTCTAAATTTTTTTGGATAATTTGGTTGGTCAGATAATAACCTTTTTTGGCTTGCCATGAAAAACTGATGCCTAGCAGATCGGAGAAAAAAGGATCAAGGTAGCTTGTTTCGGTGTCAAAAGCAAACAATTTTTGCCCGGCCAGCTCTTTATAAAAATCATCAAAGTCTTTTTGGCTGTTAATTAAAGTGTAGTCAAACTGTTTAACCCGCGACTTAGTGTCAACCATTTTACCGAGCATTAGTTGGGTTTGCCGTGTTTTTGGCTGGCTAGATTTAGGCAGTTGATTAATTAATGATTTAAACTCAAATTTTTGAAAAATTTTAACTGCCTTATCAACATCAAAATCTTTAGTAATAGTTTCATTTAAAGAAAATTTTATCGGCACGTCGGTTTTGATGGCTGCCAATTTTTGTGACAAGTAGGCATCTTTTTTGTACTCTTTTAAAAGCTCGCGAACACGGTCTTTGATTTTAGGCGAATCAATGTTTTTATAAACACCGTCTAAATTTTTAAATTCGCTAAGCAAAGTAATGGCAGTTTTTTCGCCAATGCCCTTGACGCC
This sequence comes from Candidatus Buchananbacteria bacterium CG10_big_fil_rev_8_21_14_0_10_42_9, assembly GCA_002773845.1. Classification (NCBI taxonomy): domain Bacteria; phylum Candidatus Buchananiibacteriota; species Candidatus Buchananbacteria bacterium CG10_big_fil_rev_8_21_14_0_10_42_9. The sequence goes on along the minus strand of PEZZ01000034.1, from coordinate 14,137 downwards.
CGGAATGTTATCAGACGGATCGCCCCGCAAAGACTTAAAGTCAATTAATTGTTCAGGGGCAAGCCCGCCATATTTTTCTTTTACTTGTGTTGGCCCGTAGTCAATGGTGTCGGTAGCGCCTTTTTTCACGGTCATTACTGTGGTTTCGGCATCAACTAATTGCAGCGCATCCATATCACCGGTGACAATTATTTTGTGAATACCTTTAGTCTTGGAGTGTTTAACAAGCGTGCCGATTAAATCGTCTGCTTCAAACCCCTGTTTTTCAAAAATGGGTATATTAAAAGCGCGGACAACCTCGCGAACCAAATCAAATTGGGCTATTAGCTCGTCGGGCGGGGCTTCCCGATGCGCTTTGTATTCTTTATATTCTTCATGTCGATGCGTTGGCCCTTTTAGATCAAAAGTTAAAACTAAATATTCGGGCTTGATGTCTTTGATAACTTTAAGCAGCATGGCGGTAAAGCCATACACAGCATTAACTAGCGTACCGTCTTGAGTGGTTAGTGGCGGCAAGACATGCCATGCCCGGTGAATTAAGGCATGGCCGTCAATTACCACGAATTTTTTTATTTTCGCCATTCCTTGTAGAAGAATTTCGAAAAGGGCTATGCCCTTCTCAATTATTTAATCCTTTCAATAAAACCATATTTATGTGTTTTTTCTCCCTGTAACATTTTGATCAAAGCATTCGAAATTTTTCTACAGGGCATTGAGTTATTATAGTACACCTGTCATTCCCGCGAAAGCTTGTCCTCGTGAAAACGGGGGCGGGAATCCAGTATTTTTTGGGGTCCCCAATCGGGGTCTGAGACGACATGGAAATATGGTACAATACTACTGCTTTTAGCAGCTATTTATTTTTTCTATGTATTTAAAGAAATTAGAAGCTCACGGATTCAAATCATTTGCTAACAAAATCACGCTTGAATTCCCTAAGCCTGAAAAAAAGCCGGGCGGAAGCCACGGCATCGCTGCGATTGTTGGGCCAAACGGATCGGGTAAGTCTAATATCGCTGAGGCGGTACGGTGGGCTTTGGGTGAACAAAGCATTAAAGCGTTGAGGGGCAAAAAAGCTGAAGATGTGATTTTTTCAGGTTCGGACAAAAAATCGCGTATGAGCATGGCCGAAGTGTCATTGTATTTTGATAATGCGGATAAACAAATCCCAATTGATTATCATGAGGTTGTTCTTACCCGGCGCGTGTATCGCACGGGCGAGAGCGATTACATTATCAACAAGAACAAAACTCGGCTTTCAGATATTCAAATATTGCTTGCCAAATCTAATATTGGCCAGCGCAGTTACAGTATTATCGGACAGGGCATGATTGATTCAATTTTAATCGCCACGCCAACTGAACGCAAGGAATTTTTTGACGAAGCCGTTGGCGTCAAAGAGTTTCAGATGAAACGCGACCAATCGCTCAAGAAATTAGAGCGCACATGGGATAATTTAATGCAAGTGGAAGCGATTTTAAATGAAATTGAGCCACGCTTAAGGTCTTTAACTAGGCAGGTTAAGCGGCTTGAACAGCGCGAAGAAGTTGAAAGGAATTTGCGTTTGTTTCAGCATAGTTATTTTGGTGCGCTTTGGAGGCAGCTACAAAAAGAACGATCTGAATTATCACCGGACGCAAAAAAACATGCCGAGGGATTAAAAATAAAACAGGCTAAGCTGGATCAGATTTCAAACAAACTGCAGCGGTTAGAAAAAGCCGACACCCCAAGCGACGCGATTATGAGTTTACAGCAAGAGTACCAAAAGAAGCTAGAGTCTAAAAATAAATTACGCGAAGAGCAGTTAATTTTAGAAAATAAGATTGTAATTGCCAAAGAGCGGGTTAAGATGGAAACGTCCGTTATGCCAACAGCGGAAATTATTTCACACTTGGAAGAAATTGAAGCCGAGCATAAGTCGTTTTTGGCCATAGCGTCAGATAAAACCCCGCTGCAGGCGATAAAAGAAAAGGTTGAATCAATATATTTTAAAGTCAGCAATTTATTAAAGTCCTTAAAGAACCCAAAAGCCAAAGCCGTTAATGGCGGCGTGGACCCGGCGTTAGAAAAACAGAAGCACAAAATTGACGCTGAGTTAAAAATCCTAGAGGATGAGTTAAGCAGTTTCCAAAAGCAAATTGATGAAGCCTCAAAACAACAATCTTCAGACAAGGGCGCTGTTTTTGATTTGCAACGAGAGTGGCAAGTGATTCAGCGAGAATTAAATTCGCTTAATGCTAAAGCGTCTGACGTGCGAGTGGCATTAGCCAAAGTGGAAACGAGGATTGAAGATTTGGAGCGAGAAATAAAAGAAGAAACCGGAAGTTTAGATTGGCTAAAAAATGAAGGTTCAACCACGCCGAAAGAAAGCGAGCTTAGCGAAATTCATAAATTGAAGCATCAATTGGAACTAATTGGCGGGATTGATCCGGAAACCGTTAAAGAATATAAAGAAATTAAAGAGCGATATGATTTTCTGTCTGGCCAAGCGAACGATTTGAAAAAGTCGTCTAATGAATTAGAGCAGGTGATTTTGGATTTAGATGATACTATTCACCAACACTTTAATAAAGCGTTTAAGACAATTAATGAAGAGTTTAATAAATTTTTCAGAACGCTGTTTAATGGCGGAAAAGCAGAATTACGATTAATTAAAGAAGAGCCGTCAAATAAAAAGACTCGCTCAATAGGCTCCGGGCCAGAAGCCGGGGAAGATGAATTAGAAGACAGCCAAGCGATAGCAGTAGAAGGCGATGATGAAGCGAACGAGATAAAAGCGTTTATTAAAAAAATTCAAAGCGGTAAAACCATTAAAGGCATTGATATTATAACTACGCCACCGGGGAAAAAATTAGCCGGCATTGCGATGCTATCCGGCGGCGAACGGGCGATGGCGTCAATCGCTTTAATTTGCGCGATAATTTCAAACAACCCGTCTCCGTTTGTGGTGTTGGATGAAGTTGATGCGGCGCTGGATGAAGCCAATTCAATTCGTTACGCCGCGATTTTAGATGAGTTATCACATAAAACCCAATTTATAACTATTACGCACAACCGCGCCACGATGGAAAAGGCAACCATGCTGTACGGGGTTTCCATGGGCGAAGACGGTGTGTCTAAATTACTTAGCATTGATTTTGAACAAGCTGAAAAGCACGTGAATCGATAAATTAGACCCTCTCCTAGCAGGAGAGGGTTAGGGTGAGGTAGAAAATAATTTATTCAACCCTCACCTTCTTCCTCTCCCAATCATGGGAGAGGATTATTTGGTAAATAATTCAATTAAAACAAAAAGGCCTGTTGATAACGCAGTGGCCTTGAACTGCGTTGGCGGCCTACTCCTTGGCCACCTCGTACTCGATCACGACGCCCGTGACCACACCCTCTGAGTTGGTTAGCGGGCGAACCCGACGGCCCGACACCGCCGGACTGGCGAGGAACTTGTTGGCGTCATTCTCCACGCTTCGAGGGCTGCTTGAGTGATGGATGATTTTGATTTGCAAAACAAAGCCTTTCCGCGCCCCTGAGGACGTAATTTTTGCCGCCAACCATTTGGCGACATATCATTATAGCTCTAAATTAACAATGCGTCAATCGTTAATCTTGACATTTATCACCTTATCCATTATTCTACGCGTACCGCCTTGCCCCGTTTGACGGGGTCTGGCAATTCATCACGCTCTATTAGATGATAATTAAGAATTTCACATGCTAGTAATCAGATTCAGCCGCATGGGTAAGAAAAAACAACCGACTTACCGTATTGTGGTTTCGGAAAAAACCAAAGATCCCTGGGGCGACAATTTGGAAATTCTAGGGAATTATAACCCCAGATCCAAAGTCACTGAAGTGAAGAAAGATCGGATTTTGTATTGGATTAGCAAAGGTGCTAAACCCTCCCCGACCGTGCACAATCTTTTAATTGATCAAAATGTAATTGAAGCTGAAAAGCAAGTCGCGAGTTCCGGCAAGAAACGCCGCAAGAAAGCGGAAGCTGAAAAAGCGGCTGAGGCGGCAAAGAAACCGGAAGGCGAAGAAGCCAAGCCAGCTGATGACAAAGTCAAGACTGAAGATAAATCAGCAGAAGACAAGCCTGCCGAAAAAGCACCTAAGGAAGAAAAGAAAGATGAAGCGCCCAAAGAGGACAAGCCAGTTGAAAAATCAGAAGAGAAAAAGGAAGAATAATAATGTCATTCCGGACTTGATCCGGAATCTCTATTCAGATAGAGATCCTGAAACAAGTTCAGGATGACAATTGTCTTGACAAACAAATTGTTTTTAGATATCCTGTAGGGTATTCTTTTGCTGAAATGGTAAAGGAAGCACATTAATAAATAAGTACATACACAAATCGTATGGCTGAGAAAGACCAAGAATTTGTTGAATACATTGTCAAAGGTATCGTCGGACACCCTGGTGATGTAAAGACAGAACGCACCGTTGATGAAATGGGCGTACTTATTACCTTACATATCAATCCAGAAGATATGGGGTATGTAATTGGCCGACAAGGCCAAACCGCGCGAGCTATTCGCACCTTACTCAAAATTGTAGGTGCCAAAGCCAACGCGCGAGTTAACCTCAAGATCGCTGAACCAGAAGGCAGCACTCGTCCGCAACGAGCAAAAGCTGACATTTCAGCCGACACGGAGACTTCAGTTGTAGATAATCTTCAAATCTAATTTCTCTTATAAAGAGTCTTAAAGCCCCGCTTAGCGGGGTTTTTTAGTTTATGGTATAGTTTAGCTATGCCAAAAAAGAAGTCCATTCAATTTGACATTGTTACAATTTTCCCAAACGTATTTAGTGAATATTTTAATTCAACCATTTTAGCGCGGGCACAGAAAAAAAAGTTGATTAAAATTAACATTTTAGACTTGCGAAAGTTCGCTAAAAAATCTGATCCGCATAAATCAGTTGATGACCGCCCGTACGGCGGAGGGCCGGGGATGATTTTAATGTTTGAACCAATTGCCAAGGCGCTAAAATCAATTAAGCGCACAAAGAAAGCGCGAATAATAATGACCGCACCAGAAGGCAAAAAGTTAACCCAAAAAGAAGCTAAGCGCTTGTCGCAATATGACCAGCTCATAATTTTATGCGGGCGATACGAAGGTTTTGATTCGCGGGTAGAAGAATTAATTGATGAAAAAATTTCCATTGGAAAATATGTGCTGGCTGGCGGGGAATTGCCGGCCATGGTAATTACTGAAACCGTCGCGCGGCACGTGCCCGGGGTGGTTGGGCACGATGAGGCGTTGACCGAAGAAACGTTTTCCAAAGGTGATGATTACGTTGAGTACCCCCAGTACACAAGACCTGAAACCGTTAAGCACGGCCGAAAAAAGCTAAGCGTGCCAAAAGTGTTGCTTTCAGGCGACCACGCTAAAATAAAAGACTGGCGGGATAAGAATAAGAAAAAATAAAAGTGTTGTCATTCCGGCCTTGAGCCGGAATCTCTATCTATTAGAGGTTCTGTAACAATACTCAGTCAAGCCGAGCGCATGGTTTGGGACGACAAGAGAGGGGGCTGCTAAAATACTGTCGTCCTGAATTTAATTCAGGACCCAGTTGTTTTCATCTCCGCTTAGGTGAGGATTTTAGTTAAAAATTCTTTGCCACAGTGATTTGAAGAAATTGCCTATACCATGGGCGATTTTTTTTAATGAGATTGTTTTTTCCGCGCTTGATATTTCTTCGGCGTACTCTTCCCCTAAAACTTGAGAGATTACAATATCGTCGTTACTTCTGGGCAACAGACGAAAGCCGGAGCGCGTTTTATCTACAATGCCAGTGATAGAAACCATGTCGCCAACCTCTGGTTGTTGTGTAATGTTAGTAGTGGATTTTATAACCACTCGAATTTCGCCGGTTTCATCGTCAACCCAAAATGTGCCTTTTTTACTTTCTACTACCTCGCCGCTAATTGAAATTAACTGACTCAATAAGTTTTCTTCTATATCAATCACCTCAACTAAATTTGGTTCAATCAATCCATTTGATGAAATTACCCCAATCGCTTCTTTGCCTTTTAGTTTTATTCTAGTTCCGTTTTGAACAATAGAAATTTCGCCTTGGACTTGAATTTCATCGCCCAAATCAATTTTTGGCCAATCAGCTTTATGCATATACACTTGCAATCCGTTTATATACATAATTTTGGAACCAAGTATTCCGGGCGGAACGGTAACTATGCCAATTGTTAATATTTTGTCGCCAGCGGTAAAGGCATCAGCTTCGCTTGTTACGGCTTGAGTAAAATCCAACGATTCATCAATTTCTATATTTTCAGTTATAACGTTTGGCTGTCCAGGAGTAGGCGTTGAGGTTTGCTGTATGGCGTTATCGATTTTAGAAATCGCTATGCCTGTGTCAAGTTTGTCGTATTCAATTAAATCAACCAACTCGCTCGAGGGATTAAATAATCTAACCGAGTCGCCGTTATTGTTTAGCGTTAGTCGAGTTGTAGGGGCGAAAAACACTTTATAGCTAAGGGCTTCAATTTCACCGGTTGCAATTTTGAACGGTCGACTGCCGCCCTCAGCGTCATCAAGTTGCCAGTCTATCAAGCTGACCGTTGTAGTATTAGGGTTGAATAGCTCGATAAATTCCAATTCATGGTCATTGCCTTCAGGGTCAGGCAAGAATTCGGAGATTTGCAGAGGAGGATATTGGATAGGTCTTAATACTGCGGGAGTTGTTGTCGGTTGACTAGATTCAGAGCGAGTCTCCGCCAAAGGCGGATTAGCCTCTGGCTGAGAGGGTTTTTCTTCTGGCTTAGTAATGTAATTAGCTTGTCCTTTAGTCGGAGTTGCGGTAATTTGGTAATTATTTTTATCCTGGCGCCGTTGAGTTGCATGTTTAATTCGCGCGACTGAAAATGGGTCACTTGCTACCGGCCCATTGTCTTTAACATTGCCGTCATCCCATTCGCCATACGTCAGCTCAAAAATGATTTTTTCTTGCGGATCTTTAAGAATTATTATGTCGCCTTTGTTATTGAGATTGCCCTTGAGTTTTTCTACTACAAAATAAGTATAAGCGCCTAGCGTACCGGCGAGTTTAGTTTTTGCACCAGACCCTTCTTCAATTGCCCAGCCCGCAAGGTCAATTGGATAATCATATAATGAATATAGCTCCACCCATTCTTCTTCGCCGTCGCTAGGGTCAGATACAAACTCGCTAATCACAATTTCTCCTGGTTGCGGCGGGAGAATTTTGGGCTTGCTGCCATTACTTTCTGGGCTTATTTCTTCTTCGAGCGGAGTTGAGTTGTCTTCAGGGGCTTTGGGGTCCTCAGGTTCCTCGATAGGCTCGGACAATAAATAATTTGAGTTTTGTTCTCCGACAGTATTGGAATCAGCATGTTCTTGCCAATTGCTGGGGGTGTAATCAGCCAATAATGGATCTTTGCGTTCAAGGGAAAAATTAGGCGCTTCAATGTAAGTAAATAATTCAACTACTTTTCCGTCGTTGTCTTTAAGCCCAACTTCTTCGCCACTTTCTTTTAAAGTGCCCCACGAGCTGTCAATAATTGTTCCATTAAAACCAGAATGATCGGTTAAAAATATATCGGCTTTTTGGGCAATGATGGCGTATTCCCCAGGCTCAATAATAAGGTCGCCTTGAGATTCGTTAAGCCCATGGTTCGTGTCGTTTTCCCAAAATTTCCAGCCGGTAATATCGACCTCCTCCGATGACATATTATAAATTTCTATCCATTCGTGATCAGTCGTTTCATATGCGCCGATTTCATTGATGACAATTGTCGATGCCGCTTGGGCTAAATTTGCCCAAACAAAAAAACTGCTAACTAGCAGCGCCGTTACCCTTACGCGCCGTCGCGTAAAAGTAAGCATAGGATTTTCTTAATGATAAAAGGCGCCCAAGGCGCCAGTAAAAACAGTTTAGTTTAAGCAATAGATTTTGTCAATAAAAGAGAACGCCCCGTCGGACACAGACCGGCGGGGCGCGGGAGGGATGAATTGGTTTCATCAGCACTTCTCCGCGCTGATGATTTCGAGCAAGCCATAAGGGCCATAGTCGAAGTACCATCCACCTTTGTGGCGGCGGATTTTTCGCCCACTTTGTTCGACTGCATAGACCGTCCGGGTGCGAGCGGTGACTGCCTCGATGCGACAGTGCGCCTGCCCCAACACGTCCACCTGGAGACAGAACACGTCCCCAACTGCCGCATCGTCGAGCGGACTAACCTGTAGCGCGGGCGGCATATATGCCTCCTTCTACGCGTAGACAGTGCGTAGGGTTTTCACCGTGCCAAGCCGCTGGCCGGTATCGGTGCGGATTAGGGTGGGCACGTGGTTAGGCCACGTTACCAGCGCCGGTATGGTGTTGTTGCCATCTTCAAGGGTTATCTCGTAAGAGGGAGGCGCAAGGCTACCCTCAGAGGCTTCACCCGGCTTGACCATGGTGGCCCGCCAGTGGGTTTTCGCCCCGGCTGCACGGCCAGCCAAGACGAGCGTGCGGGTCCAACGCTTTCGCCAGCGTTGAAATTGAATAATCAGTGTTCCGTCCATGATACACCTCCTGGTTGGCGGATCTAAGTGACCTTATACTTTTCTCAAGAACTAGTCAACTTGTGTTATAATGTATTCAATATGTCAAAAAATGTAATTGTAATAGATGCGCGGTACGCCAAAGTGGATACTAAAAAATTTAACTTTGGCGCTTTTAAAAAAAGATTAGCAAAGTTAGAGCTGCCATCTTTTCAAACACATAAACCAAATTATAATAAAATTGCCCGTACTTGTAAGCCGTATCAAAAGTATAAAAATATTATTGTAATTGCTAATGGTGGCTCACGTACTAGCGCTTTGGCTTATTATCAGGCCCTACAAACCAAGCGGAACAAAAAAGACGTTTTCTTTTTAAGCACGATGGAGCCGCAGTTAATTACCGAGCTGAAAAAGAAATACAGGCCAAAAGATACTTTAGTCATGCCAATTTCCAAATCAGGTACTAATTTAGATGTGCTTGAGCCCCTGACCGCTTTTTGGGATGAGTACAAAATTTTACCTGTTACTTCTCCGCATAAAGGCACATTGTGCGAGGTGGCTAAAAAAAGAAAATGGGATATTTTAGAGCATCCTGAGGTTGGCGGTCGTTACAGCGGGCGCAGTGAGTGCGCTTACGGCATTGCTTACTTGATGGGTTTAGATATTAAAGCCATTGATAAAGCCGCCAATATTGCGTACAAAGATTATGGTTATCGCGCTAACCTAAAACAAAACCAAGCTTTTTTGTCGGCCCTGTATTGTTATTTATTGGAACGCAAAGGTTATACCGAAATTTTTGCGCCGATTTATTCATTTGAGTATGCCGGATTTTTACCATTGATGATTCAGCTTATTCACGAAAGTACAGGCAAGGGCGGCAGGGGCCAAACTATTTTTGGCGATATGGCACCAGAGAGCCAACACCACACTAACCAAAGATTTTTTGGCGGTCGTAAAAATGTATTAGGATTTTTTATTGTAAATGACCGTTTTATGCAACAAAATAAGATGGCTAATAAAATCCCGGAGGATTTACGCGACGTGCCATTGCGAGACGGGATATTGAGTGATATTCATAAAGTGCCATTTGACGCCGGGTTGCATTTTGATTATCAAGGTGTGCGTGAAAACGCGGAAGCACGCGGCATTCCGCATATTGTGATGACAGTTAAAGACACAAGCTACGAATCAGTTGGTTGGTTTTTATCTTTTTGGCATTACTTTACCGTGTACTCGGCACTGCTTCGCAACCAAAATCCATTTGACCAGCCAGAAGTAGAAGCGGCTAAGCAAATTAGTTTTGAAAAGCGGATTAAGTTTCAGGCTTTAAAAGATTGATATTTAAACACCATTGTTTTTACCAAAGATGGTGTTTTATGTTTGACAAAGCAATTTGCCTGGAGCAAGATTAATATAGGAGTGTCCTCTCCTAAAGGAGGTGTTTCATGGAGGACCCGATGTTGGTTCCAGAGTGGAACCCTGAAGATGCGAGATGTCCAAGCTGCAGGGAGTATTGGGACCAGCCTCAACTGCCACCAATGAACCTTGCACTCTTTCCTTGCAAGTGTGGCGAAGCCCGCTTGGCTTTACTCGGTCTGGCGTGGCCGGTAGACGGCAAAGTCTTACTGTCGGAAGATGTAAGTACGGCAGAAAAACTGTACTGCTTGGAAAGGGCAGTTGCTGTACTGATAAAGAAACGCCTGCGCGATTTTTTTTACGCCGACGAAAGCCCAGAGGGCATTACGTGGGCAACAAAAATCCCGTCAGGAGAGATGGTTCTGCTGTTCTATGGAGAAATGGTGCCAATCGACAAGGATGCCTTGCTGCATGCCGGCAGGGATGAAGCCATAGAACACTTCACTAGCCTGATCCACAGGGGTGTGCTGGAGAGGGCGAGGGAGTATCTCTACGGCCTAGAGGAGGCCGGCAAGGCGATAGAACTTTTTCGCCTCACAGAGCAAGACGAACAGAGCGTTCCGTCGATACCAGACGAAGAGGTGCGGGAGCTTAAAGGGGCAGACCCGCACGACTTGTTTGACCTCATCATGGGCAGTGGCGGCCCATAATAAGTGTCTCGGAGGGGACACAATTCGCGGGCGGCCGATTTCCCTTCGGGGGTACGGCCGCTTTGTCACGTTTATCAATTGACACAATGTCTTTTTTTGTTTACAAATAGAGGGTTGTGTGGCATGCCGCGGTGGTGAAATTGGTAGACACGCTAGCCTTAGGAGCTAGTGCCTTCGGGTGTGAGAGTTCGAGTCTCTCCCGCGGCACCAATTAATAAAATAAATGTATGATTGAGCGAGCCAACAAACCAAACTCTGAGTTAGAACAAAATATGGATAGCCTATTCCAAGAAGCTATGATAGCAGAACAGGTGCTGAGCGATTTAATGGCTCAAGTGAAAGAAATTCAAGCCCAACATGAACCCGCAAAGGCTATGGAAATAATGGAAAATGAAGGGTTGCTAGAACAAATTGATAGAGCTAGCTCAGAGTACGGCAAGGCTTTGGCGGCTTGGAGTGAAGCTGTTAAAAAAGCCGGCGAACAGCGGAACAAAGAAGTATAAGAATGGTTAAGTTTAATGAGCAAGCGTAAGCGCCAACAAAATGCTTGGTCTGTAGACAGTGTTAAGCCGCGGCAGACAAAATCTCGGCCGCGAAATATTTTTAGATTTAAGCGGATTGTCGGTAATTCTTTGTTTTTAGTCGCCTTAACGATCGTGGGCGGTTATTTAATTTTTGTTGTTCGCGAAAGTTATTATGCCAAAAAATGCGATACTAAAATTTGTGAGATTGTTAAGTCAGTTAGGCAAAAGTATGGGCCATCGAATAATAATAAAGTGCCAGACAGCCAGCCCGGGGTATTAGCACCGTTATCAAATTGCGCTGAGCTTGGCGGTAAGGTTTGTTTAGAAGCTGATTTGTGTAATGGCGAAAGCGTTGAGGCGTGGGACGGAACATGTTGTCTGGGAGAGTGTAAATTAGTTCGGCCAGGAACTATCAAGGGAGAATTAGGCATTGCCGGAATTGTAGCGCCGTCACGGGAATTATTTCAATTTCTAAGCGGTGAAGAATTTGATGAATATTTGAATCGCAGCTTGGCGTTGATAAAAGAATCGGGCGCGAGCTACTACCGCTTAAGTGCTAGCGAAGTTGGCGGCTTTGATTTTACTTTAGCCGAAAGCGAAAATGGAGTTTATGATTTTTCACTGCAGGATAAAATAGTCCAAAAGTTTAATCAAAATAAAATTCCATTAGTTGTGATGATTTCGCCGTGGCCACGGCCAAGCGTGGTTAACTCCAACAACCGCCAAGTTTTAAATTATGATATAGATGATTACCAAAATTATGTTCAGCAATTGGTTGAGCGCTATGATGGCGATGAAGTTGAGGATATGCCGGGCTTAACTCAAGCGATAAATTACTTTGAGGTGGCGACTGATCCGGATGCTTATAATCAGTTTACTTTGGGCGCTCTTTCGCCCGGAAAATATTTTACTACCTTACAGGCCACCAGCGAAGCGATTAAAGAGGCGAACTCTGATGCGCAAATAATTTTTGGCAGCGTAAGTTTTAGTATTAGTGATAGTGCCGAGTCTAGGGAAGAAAAAATTGATTATTTAAGTCAAGTATTAAATTTTAATGCTGTCGAAATGTTTGACGCTTGGAAAGTTTCTTATTTAGGAAATAGTGCTGATGATTTAAATTCAATTTTACAAAGCCTAGTTGAGCTCGAGCGAAAACCAATTTACGTTGACCATTTATGGTGGGATGACTCAATTGAAGGCGAGTCAGAGCAAGAAATTGATCAAGCGGATGCATTTTTAGAAATTTATAAGGTGGCAAAATCCTACGGGGCTAAACTTGCTTACTACGGCGTTCAAGACACGCCGCCTGATATTTTGCCTCCCTTTCGGGTGCGGGGATTGTATAGATGTCAGGAATTTGCTAAAACTAGCCAAAATATTTCATATTGCACGTCGGCCTTGGTTAAAAAGTTGGGGACAACCTATTTAGAACTTGCTAACAGATAATCCTTGACAGCCTTTTAGAATTACCCTATAATACAGGAGATATATGAAAAAACTAACTTACATGAACGGAAGCTAAGCGGGACCGCGCACTTTTAACTTGTGGGGTAAACCGCTACGAGGCGGTTTTTTTAATTTCTGACGAGTGTCCTCAAACATTTTGAAGCCACTGGCCGGAAGCTAAAGACTGCAACTTAACAATTTAGTGTCATTCACGGGCGAGCCGCCCGCGGATGACAACGTATAATTATACGTATACCAGCATCTAATAATGCACATTATGCATGCATAAGAACGTAAGCAATGCGATTCTTATGATTATATGACGTAAGGGCATATGGTGGATGCCTCGACATTAAACGACGACGAAGGACGTAGCAGCCTGCGAAAAGTCTCGGTGAGGTGGCAAGCAACCTTTGAACCGGGAATCTCCGAATGGGGTAACCCGCTTTGATGGAAGATCAAAGCATCATGCACTGAATTCATAGGTGTATGAAGAAGACCCAGCGAATTGAAACATCTTAGTAGCTGGAGGAATAGAAAGAAACAATGGATTGTTAGTCAGTGTTCGCAGATGTTTGCGAGTAGTGACTAATAATCTTCGATTCCCTTAGTAGTGGTGAGCGAACAGGGACGAGCCTAAACTTTTAGAACTAAACTTGTTGTGGTACTTCGGTATTACAATGAACGGAAGGATGCAAGTCCATATGTTCTTTAAGGGTTGTAAGGTGATTACTTTTGAGCTCTTGCAGGCTCAAGGTAGAGCGCACGAATTATAACTTCCATAGTTGAATCCGTCTGGAAAGCGGAGCCAAAGAAGGTGATAGCCCTGTAAGGCGAAATGGGTTATAGCTCTACGGTAATTTCTCTTGAGTACCACGGGTGCCGTGAAACCCTGTGGGAACCTGGCGCGACTATGCGCTAAGGCTAAATACGTTTAGTGATCGATAGTGAACCAGTACCGTGAGGGAAAGGTGAAAAGCACCCCGGTGAGGGGGATGAAATAGTATTTGAAACCATATGCTTACAAGGAGTCGGAGTCCCTCACCTTTTTTGATGACACTTTGTGGATGAATGTTTGTTGAAAGCGCAGTAGCGCCTTCGGCTCTCGTTCATAACTAACCCACATTGAGTGGTCGAAAAAGGTGAGGGATGACGGCGTGCCTATTGAAGAATGAGCCAACGAGTTTGTGCTTACTGCTTGTTTAATCCCGTAGAGGGAGAAGGCCAAGTGAAAGCGAGGGTTAATAGCCCGCCCCTATTTTTAATACTCGGTCACGCGATCGAGTATTGAAAATAGACCGCAGTAAGTACAAGACCCGAAGCCAGGTGATCTAACCATGGCCAGGATGAAGGTTGAGTAACATCAACTGGAGGTCCGAACCCACGCGCTGTGCAAAACGCGGGGATGAGCTGTGGTTAGCGGTGAAATGCTAATCGAACCTGGCAATAGCTGGTTCTCCTCGAAATAGTTTTAGGACTAGCCTTAAGTAAATAGATCACGGGGGTAGAGCTACTGATTGGGATAGGGTGGCTTTTAGCCTACCTACCCCAAACAAACTCCGAATACCGTGATTCTGTATCTTAG